>JAZSAO010000055.1:0-3558 GCA_045601945.1 Faecousia sp.
CTTACGGATGGCGTCCAAGAGGCTGGTCTTGCCGTGGTCAACGTGTCCCATAACGACTACAACGGGGCTTCTGGTAACCAGTTCATCCTCCGTATCTACATGATCGTCAATGAGGCGCTCTTCGATGGTTACGACTACTTCACGCTCAACCTTGCAGCCCAGCTCAGTGGCTACGAACTCGGCGGTATCGAAATCGATATTCTGGTTGACCGTTGCCATAACACCGTTTTTAAACAGAACCTTAATCAGTTCGGCAGCCGTTTTCTTCATACGGGAAGCCAGCTCACCAACGGTGATCTCATCGGGGATCTTAACGGTAAGGGGGGTCTTCTTGATGATTTCCAGCTGGAGGCGGCGCAGCTTCTCCTGTTCCTCGTTGCGGCGCTTGTTTCCGGGGCCGGCCTTTTTGTCCTGTTGCTTTTTCTTATTCTTATTGCCGATCTTCTGTTTGCCGCCGGCATAATTCTGCATACGATCGGATACCATATCGTCTACGCGATCATCGAAACGATCTGCATTAACGGTAACAGCCTTGGTGTCAACAACACGGCGTTCCCGCTTGCGCTGTTCTTCCTTGGGCTTTGCAGGGGTCTCTGCGGCTTTGGCAGGAGCCTCGACAGCCTTAGCTTCCTTATCGGAAGGGTTGGCAGACTTATTCTCTCGAGCAGGTCTGTCACTGTGCTTAGATGCAGCCTTTTCCACAGGCTTCTCCCCTGCCTTTTCTGCAGGTTTCTCTGCAGTCTGCTCTTCTTTAGCCGTAGAAGCAGTTGCCTCAAGGGCCTCATGAAGAGACTCCACCTGATGATTCAGCGTAATATGATCGAAGATTACGTTCAACTCTTCGTCAGTTAGAACCTGCGCATTGCTTTTGGACTTATCAAAATACTTCTTTATGATCTCAGAGATATCCTTGGGCTGCATTCCAAAATCCGCAGCAAGTTCCTTCACTTTAATTTTAACCAAACTCATAAAGCCACCTCCGTATTACTTTTTCCCATGACGGACATTGAACCGATGTGCCTTTTCTTCTGCTCGGCGCTGTTCAACACGCTTTACTCGCACATCCAAGTCCTCTAACAGCTGCTGATGCTTTTCCGGTTGGCCAAGGGTCTTAACAAAGGCCTGTGCCAATCTAACATCCGTAATTGCCGCAATCGCACAGCTTGTAGTTCCCAGAGCATCGCCTAATTCATCTCTGGTAAAGTCTACAACTAATATAGGCTGGGCTGTTCCTGCCACAAAACTCTTGGCTCTGCGGAGGGTGTGAGCCCCTGCATCGGAAGCCAAGATCACCAATCTGGCACGCCCGGCTCTCGTCTGTGCTCCCACGGTTTCTTCTCCGTACACAATATTGCCGCCCTTTCGGGAGATGGACAGCAATCCTAAGCTTCTATTCCGCTCCATTTGTATGCTCCTCCATCTGCAAATACAGGCTGTCATATATTTCCTGGGGGATCTCCACTGCAAAAGCACGTGCAATTGCTTTTGCCTTAACCGCCCGCTTTAAACACGAATGATTGGGGCACAAATATGCGCCACGTCCGGAAGCTTTCCCTTTACTATCCAAGGAAACGTTTCCCTCCGGGCTGCGAACGATGCGGATCAATTCCTTTTTCGGGTGCATCTCCCGACAGCCCAAGCACTGGCGCATGGGTATTTTCTTCTGCATTGTGCATCGCTCCTTTCTCCCAATGAAATTCGGTAATTATTCTTCTACCTTTGCTTCTTCAGGCTTTTCGGCAGACTCTGCCACAGCATCCGCCTGAGATTCAGCCTTAATGTCGATCTTACACTTGGTCAGCTTTGCAGCTAAACAAGCATTCTGACCGGACTTACCGATGGCAAGAGACAGCTGATCGTCGGGAACAATGACACGGCATTCCTTGGTTCCGGGTATCTGGGTAACAGAGATAACATCTGCAGGAGCCAGAGCGGAAGCCACAAAGGTGCATACATCCTCAGACCATGCTACGATATCCATCTTCTCTCCACGGAGAGCGTTGACAACGGCGCTGGCACGGGAACTACGGCTGCCGACACAAGCACCTACGGGATCTATATTTTCTTCTGTTGCATAAACTGCCAACTTGGTGCGATCACCGGGCTCACGGGCGATGGCTTTGATCTCTACTAAGCCGTCTTTGATCTCGGGAACTTCGACCTCGAAGAGGTACTGTACCAGATTGGGAAGTCTTCTGGAAACGCTCACATGGGAGCGACGGGACTTGGTACGGATCTCCTTGATACATACCAGAACCTGCTGTCCAATCTCAAGGATCTCAAAATCGCCGGGCATCTGGTCATTTTTAGCCAGCCAAACGTTGGTTCCCTCGTTGCCCTCTCCGCCTACACGGAGCGTCATGTCGCCGGTCTCGGGGTTCTTATGGGTCAGAACTGCCCACAGAGCCTCATTCTCCTTAGTCGCATATTTACGGAACAGCTTCTCGTCTTCTGCTGCATGGATCTCTTGAATGATGATCTGACGAGCATTCTGTGCAGCCACTCTGCCAAAATTCTGCGTATCTACCATTTCTACCATAACGTAGTCTTCTAATCCGACTCTCTTGTCGATTTGACGAGCCTTTTCCAAGCTGATCTCCACAGTGGGAGTCTTAACGGTCTCAACGACCTTCTTGCGGAGATAGAAGCGAGCGGGACTCTTTTCGATATCTACGCAAATTTCTGCCTGATCTACGTTATATTCTTTCTTGTATGCCAGAGACAGGGCTCTTTCCAGACTCTTGATGATATCCTCCATGGGGATATCCCGTTCCTTTACAAAGGCCTGCAGGGCTCCCAGAAAATCTTCTTTCTTTTCGTTCTTTTTCATTGTGTTGTCTCCTCAATTCAAAATAAAATTATGAAAGTAGGGGTCTGTATTCAAATTTAAAATTCCACACGAAGGCGGACCAAAGCGACCTCCGTTTTTTCAAAACGATACTGCTGTGTACCACAGGTGATCAGCACGGCACCCTGATCATATCCGTCGAGAACACCGGCATATTCTTTGGTACCATCCTTGGGTTTATAGAGTTTTACCAACACTGCAGCACCAATATAACGTTCAAAGTCAGCGGGGCGTTTCAGTACCCGTTCCAAACCTGCAGAGCATACTTCGAAGCGGTAACTTTCGGGGATGGGATCCTTTTCGTCCAGAACGGGATCCACTGCACGGGAAACGGCTTCGCAGTCGTTAATATCCACACCGCCCTCCTTATCGATATACAAACGGAGGAACCACTCGCCACCCTCACGGACGTATTCCACATCCCACAGAGAGCAACCGCAAGCCTCTACCAAAGGCTCGGAGAACTGCCATACCTGTTCACTGATTTTCATAACAGCATCCTTTCTTCCTATTGTAGATATGAAATCAACAGAAAAGAGAGGAGCGAACTCCTCTCTTTAGTAATTGATACTATTGATTGACTTGATTATACCACCATCGAGGCAGAAATGCAAGTGTTTTTTGATACTTTTTAATATTTCCCCAAGATTTTATAGGCAAAAACACGGGATTTTTCCCTCATTGCCGGGAAGAAAGCTTACGAAGAGCCT
>JAZSAO010000056.1:0-6211 GCA_045601945.1 Faecousia sp.
CAATTCCCTTATGGCGAACCAAAACACCCTTAGGCTTTCCTGTTGTGCCGGAGGTATAGATGCAGTTGGCAATGTCCTCGGGACAGTTTACAAGAGGTACATCTGACCGTCTCATATCCCAGTCTGCTTCCGTATCCAGAGAGATCACAGGCAGATCCGTTTCTACTGTGCAACCGTAGGTCAAAACCGCCTTGGGACTTGCATCTTCCAGAATATCTCGGATGCGCTGTTCCGGATAGCCGGGGTCAATGGGTACATATGCCGCACCTGCCTTTAGGATACCGCAGAGTCCCACAATGGTGCCGATCCCACGCTTGGGCAGGATGGCAACCCGGTCTCCGCGTCCGACTCCCAATTCCCTCAATGTCCATGCTACAGCGTTGGCCTTTTCATTCAGTTCCCTGTAAGTCAGGAATTCCTTGCCGTATACTACAGCAGTTCTGTCCGGTTGCTCCTGAACCCGCTGCCCAAAGATTTCCATAAGACTACCATGGGTTCCCCCATGATAGTCAGAATCGTTAAAGGGTCCTAAAATCTGCTCTTTTTCTTCTATGGTAATACAGGACAGGCTTTCAGCAGGTAGCGTAAGACCATGGGGGATCTGCTGTAGCAATCCCTCATAGTGCGTAGAAATACGACTTACATTTTCCGCTGAATAGACATTGGGATCATATAAAAATTCCAGATGGAGCCCCTGTTCATCTTCGTACGTGCTCAGGGTCAGATCAAAATTTGTCTGTTCCCGGCTGTGCTCCACATGGATCATGGAACTGTACTTTTCTGCATATTCAGAAGAAACACTGTAATTTTCAAAAGCAAACAGCGTTCCGATGATTTCACCGCAACCGACATGGCTCTGAATATCTCCGAGGGAACAATAGGCATAGTTTTCCCCTTCTATGGCCTTTTGCTGTTGCTGCCGTAGGAGATCTAATAGGGTTTCCCTGCTCTCTGTGTTCACTCTTACAGGAATGGTGTTGGCAAATAAACCTACCATGGATTCAATCCCTGTCAAGGGTGCATTTCTGCCGGAAACCACCTTGCCGAACACCAAATCCTTCCCACAAGCATACCGCTGTAGCAGCAAACCCCATGCGGTTTGCAGAAGGGTTCCCATGGTGATGCGATGCAGCCGAGAAAGTTTTCTCAAATCATCCCACACCCGGGAAGGGACAGTTGCCCTATGGATATGCATTTGCACAGCTGTATGCTTGGGCTTTGCATAAGGACGAATGGAAACGAACTCATGATAGTCCTCCAATTCCTGTCCCCAATAGGCAAGCGCCTTATCTCTGTCCTGCTTTTCCAGCCACTTTACATAGCGGGAATACTCTGTACTCTCTACCCGTTCTCTGTCAATGAGGGTAAGAAGCTGCTCCAAGAACATCCCCTGTCTAAGAAGTTCATAGTAGCGAAGCAAATCTTTTTGCAGTAAGGACATACACCAGCCGTCTACAATGATGTGATGCATGGTCCAAATCAGCTTCCAAGCCCCTTTTACAGCAACACAGCAGAAACGAAGCAAGGGCTGCTTCTGCAGGTCAAAACCTGCAGAAACCTCCCTGTCTTGCATTTTTATCAATTCTGCCTCCGCCTCGTCCCGATCCATATGGCGGAGATCTACCCACCGCAGTTCAGGAATCCGTTCCTTTAGAACCACCTGACGAGCCTTCGCCATGCCCTCATAAACAATGGCTGTTCTCAGGGCATCATACCGCCGAGATAAGGCGTGGATCGCGTCTTGGAAGCACTTTTTCTCCGGTTCAAACCGAAGCAGGAGGGTGCTTTGCAGAATGTAACTTGTGCTGTCCTTCTCCCCAAGGGCATGGAACAGCATCCCCTCCTGTAATGGAGTCAATGAATAAATGTTCTCTATGGCTTTATTCAAAACCTTACTCATTCAACTCACATCCTTTCTAAACGTTCCCATCATCGGGAACACTCTCTTTATTCAGCAGAAATGCGGAACAGTACACCACCATTTCCAACAAACTGTCCCACAGAAACGAGGATCTCCAAAATCCTGCAGTCCCGATCGGCACATACGGGATTTTCCATTTTCATAGACTCCAGTACAAGGAGTGTCTGTCCGGCACGTACCGGATCCCCTTCCCTAACGGCAATGGATATGACCTGTCCGGGCATGGTGGTGCGGATGTCTTCTCCCCCTACATCATCGTCATCGAGTTCCAAATCGGGAATGTCAAAGGAAAATTCCTCCTCTTCTTCCCGTAGTTTTTCTTTCTTTAACCGTGCTTCCGTATCGTCTACCTCTACAAGGTATTTGGTATCATTCAAAAGGATCTCATAAATCATGATTCTTCCTCCATCCGAGTTGCTTTTTGGATCTTTAGGAGTTTTATGCCCTTAGGATCTAATTTTAGCCGATAGGCAAGGATCGCTGTTAAGAGAGCAACGGTATCCGGATCTGTTTCCTCCCCTGTGATGGTCTTTAGATCCTCGCGTGGGGTCAGGGTGTAGCGGAATCGACTCTTTCGCAGTTCCTCCCGTTTTGTCAGGAACTGTTCTCCCACCTGTGGGAAGAGTAGCAGGGTTAAAAGATCCTTGTCATCCAGTTCGGGATATCTTTCCCGGAACTGTTCATAGGTAGGCTGCAGCATACCGCTCTTTCCGGTACTTGCAGAGGCCAGTACCTTTTCTGCAACAGCCGGATCAATGGGAGAGGGTGCTTTGCCGTAGTCTCCCTTTACATAGTCTCGGACACTTTCGATCACACGACCGTAAGGCTCCCCACACAGAACATTCATAACTGCCTGGGTTCCTACCATCTGGCTGATGGGTGTTACCAGAGGGGGATAGCCCATGTCCTTCCGCACACGGGGCACCTCTGCCATAATCTCATCCAGCTTATCTAAAATATTCTGCTCCTTCAGCTGGGATAGGAGATTGGAGTACATTCCTCCGGGGATCTGAGAAGTTAAGGTAAAAGGCTCTGTTTTCATGGCCTTATCGGAAATTAAGCCTTTCTCTCGAGCATGGGTAAACACCGTCTTAAAATGGTCGTTCACACGAACCATAGCGGCTGTATCACAGACGCTTTCAAATCCGGATTCCCGAATAACACGTTCCATGGTTTCCGTAGGTGGCTGAGAAACGCCACCGGAGAAGGAAGAAATCGCCGTATCCAGCACATCCACCCCGGATTCCATTGCTTTCAAATAGGTCATATAGGCATAGCCCGTAGAGCAGTGAGAATGGAGGATCAGGGGTACCTTTACATTCTCTCGCAGGGCGGTAAACAGTTCTCCGCAGGCAGTGGGAGACATGATGCCTGCCATATCCTTAATGCAAATGGATTGGGCGCCCATATCTTCCATTTCTCTGGCTATTTGCACATACTTTTCTACGCTATGTACAGGGCTGACCGTATAGGAAATGGCGCAGGAAGCGTGGGCTCCTCTACGTAGGGTCTCGTCTACAGACACACGGAGATTATCTAAATCGTTCAGAGCATCAAAAATGCGGATAATATCAATACCCGTGTCCACCGCTGTTGCAATAAACCGCCTGACGACATCGTCGGGATAATGCTTGTACCCCAATAAATTCTGTCCCCGAAGGAGCATCTGCAACTTGGTATTGGGCATATGTTTACGGAAAAAGGCAAGTCGTTCCCATGGATCTTCGTCTAAAAAACGAATACAGGAGTCAAAGGTAGCCCCGCCCCAGCATTCCACAGAATAATAGCCCACCTTGTCCATCTGTTCCAAAATGTCCCGAAAGCTTTCTATAGACATTCTGGTAGACATTAGAGATTGGTTGGCATCCCGAAGGACCGTTTCCGTTAATTGTATTTTTCTCATGGTTTTCTCCTTTCCTAAGGGAAAATCAAGATTTTTCCTATTATGTAATTCTATTTATAAGGGGATATTCCCGTGCTTTTTCGCACTGTTTGCCGCAGTATTCTTGTTTTGTAACAAGAGCAGATCCTGGTACAGCCTCTTGCGGAGTTTCGAAGGGGTAACCAGCATATCGGCATAGCCGTTGGCAAGGGCGATGTCTCCGTTCATAAAAGCTTCTTCATACTCATGGGTCTTTTCTTCTAAATAGCTTTGCCGTTCCTCTTCCGGAAGGGCATTGGCACTGCGGCGGTAAATGGTCTTGACCGCACCGGCGGCTCCCATAACCGCAATCTGAGCCGTAGGCAACACATAGACCAAGTCTGCACCCATGTGCTTGCTACCCATAGCAATATAAGCACCGCCGTAGGCTTTCCGCAAGACAACGGTTAATCTCACGGTGCTGGCTTCTCCGTAGGCTACCAAGAGCTTTGCCCCATGGGGAATAATGCCGTTATGCTCCTGCTCCACACGGGGCAAATAGCCGGGAGTATCCACAAAGGCCAGAACAGGGATATGGAACTCGTCACAGAAACGGACAAATCGTGCCGCCTTGTCGCTGGAATCGCAGTCCAGAGCCCCACCGTTATACATGGGCTGATTGGCAACGATTCCCACAGTCTTTCCGCACAGACGACCGAAACCGACAACAATATTCCGTGCAAAATGCTTATGGACTTCCATAAAGCTGTTATGGTCAAACACGTCCCTAATAATATTCACTACATCATAGGTCTGCTTTATGGGCATATCCATTAAGTCTTCTAAGGCAGGGC
This sequence comes from Faecousia sp., assembly GCA_045601945.1. GTDB lineage: Bacteria > Bacillota > Clostridia > Oscillospirales > Oscillospiraceae > JAZOXB01. The sequence continues at coordinate 4,637 of JAZSAO010000056.1, forward strand.
AATCCTTATCTGTAAATCCTTCCGACAACTGTTTAGGTGCCTCATTAGAATCCGGCAACAGATCCACAAGATCCCGAACCTGTTTGAAGCATTCCTTTTCTTGCTTGCACAGGAAGTGAACCACGCCGGATTTTTCAGCGTGTATTTGGGCTCCGCCAAGTTCATCGGTGGTACGGTCTTCTCCGGTAACGGATTTAATCACATCGGGACCTGTAATAAACATATATCCTACCTTGCGTACAGAGAACACAAAGTCAGTAATGGCAGGAGAATAGGATGCCGCACCGGCACAGGGTCCCAGTACAACAGAGATCTGAGGGATCACACCGGAGGCGCGGATATTTTGATACATCATATCTCCACAGCCTGCAAGACTGCTGACTCCCTCGTCAATTCTGGCTCCGCCGGAATCGTAAATGCCGATTACGGGTCTCTTCGCCTCTATGGCCATTTCGATAATATGGGCAATTTTCTTGCCGTGATTTCTGCCGATAGAGCCACCACGAACCGTAAAGTCCTGAGAGAACACAAAGACTTGTCTTCCGTTTATGGTACCAAAACCGGTAATGACACCGTCATAAGGAGTCTGATCCTTGTCTCCGGGATCTGCACCAAAGCTTCCGATCCGGTTGCCGATCTCACAGAAGCTTCCCCTATCTAAAAGTAGCAGTATGCGCTCAATGGCATGGTACTTCCCTTTTTGATGCTGTTTATCTACTAAATACTTGTGTTGGCTCATAAACGCACTCCTTCCTCGTAACCGCCGGCAAAATCAGCAGTTACCCTTAATCTGCGGAATCACGGATGGATGAAGAAATCTCTCAATTGTTCAAAGCTGATACTTTGTATGGTCTGCTCTTCCCGGGAGCAGACGGAAAGATAGAATCCCTCCAGAGGGTAGCTTTGAATGAAGCATCCCTCATTCGTCCACCCCTCCGTTACGGGAATCTCTGACATAGAATAGCAAATGCCAAAACCGGAATATTTCCCGTAGCATTCTTTTAGCGACCACAAGCGTGTAAACATCCGATCCGAGTCGCCCAAAATCGCTTGTTTTCGCTCATTTTCTGTCATAAAATACGTTGCAAGAGATTCTTTATACGGAACCATATGTTGTACATCTATCCCTATGGGTCCATGGCTAAAGCCGCAAGCAACCGCTTTCTCACAATGGGACAGGTTGAAATGAATGTGAGAACAGTCCCGTAGGAATGGCTTTCCCTGTGGGGATTTTTCGATCACAGGGATAGACAGTATCTCATGATCCTTTATAAGGCCATAGCGTAATAGGAGATATGCCAGAACCGACTGTACCCGATCCTTTGGAAAGCGGTAGCGTAAAACAGCCTCTCGCCGCTCCGGGGATAAGAACGGTAACAGCTCCTGTATCTCCTTTTCCTCTATCCTGTCTACTTGATCTAAATAGTAAACCACCGGCTACACCCCTATGCGTAATCTTCGTTCAGGATCACATCCGCAAGAATATCTGCCGCCTCGTCAATGAGGGGCTTCGTTAGGGTTGCCATACAGCTTGTCCGCAGGAGCCCTTCTCCTTCCGGGCAGGCAGGGGGCAGA
>JAZSAO010000057.1:0-4088 GCA_045601945.1 Faecousia sp.
CCAAAGTAGGATCGGATAGGATCGTCAAGTAAACTCTATTGGTAGTCTCGTTATAAAACACAGCTACCTCTTCCCCATTTTTCAGACCATCGCCGTCGTAATCATCAGAAACATTTCCGTTCTTATCGTAATTAAAGTTAATCCCCCTGAACGAACCGGAACCATTACTCGGACGGAGCTTGCCTTCATAAATCAATTGAGTATAATAATCTGACAGCCCGTCATTGTTACTATCCGTTTTATAGTCAACTGTTTCGAAAGATACATCATCGTAAATATTAGGAAGATCATCAGCAGCAGAGGCAAAATAGTACTTACCACCGGTTTCTTCGGCGATTTGCATAAGTACATCGTCGTCTACATCGGAACCCAAGCCAATTGTATATACGACAATATCGTTTTCTGCGGCAATTTCTGTATAGGAGCTGCTGTAGGATCCATTTCCATCTGTCAGGAAAACAACATATTTATACGCATCACTACGAGTGTATTGGTCAGATGTAAACTGGTTAATTGCCATGTTCATCCCTCTGCCCAAATTTGTTCCTCCGGAGGAGTCGATGCTCTCAATAGCTGTATTCAATAGATCATGATCATTCGTGAAACCCTGTAGCAGCCATGCAGAACTATCAAAATCAATAACAGCAGCGCGGTCATCCTTTCCTAATTTAGAAACAAACTCCTTTGCTGCAGCGATTCGCAATCTATTTCTGTCATTAGATTTCATACTTCCCGAGGAGTCAATGACAAACACAACATCTAACCCTGTCATTCCCACAGACATGTCATCAGGAGACCGGATTTCTTCTTCCCAAACCTTATCGAACTCCACTTTATTCAGAAGAATATATGCTGAAAAATGCGAAACAGTAGCAGTTACACACCCATTTTCAACAGTTTGATTGGGAAGTTCCTCAAATGTTCCTTCCGTTTCATTGAAATAATAGATTCTCGGCTGGAATTCATCACCTATCGTACCCAAACTTGTATCGTAAGTAAACTTAAGCACTGCAGTTTCAAAGGTTGCATCTGCATTGAAATCGTATGCCTGTCCAAGATAACCGGGGATTGTTGCTGAAATGAGTGCACAATCACTGATATCCACAGGAGTAATCTCTACTGTTGCAGCCTTCTCCCCCGGAAGCTCCAAAGCAACCGATGCACTCACGGGGTTATATTCACTTATAGGTGCTGCCAACTCCTCAACTACAAAAGCATCGTTGTAAACCAAAGGATCAAAGCCATTTTTGATTTCCCAACCATCTTTTGCACCGTCGCCGTCGCTGTCTTCATTGACAGGGTTTGTCTTGTATTTATTCTGTTCCTCAGAATCGCTCATCCAGTCCAAATCAGTGTCTTTGTACAAAGGACTTGTTCCGATCTGAACTTCAACCCCGTTGCTCAAACCATCTCTATCATAATCCTCGTCATAATCGCTTACACTATCATTGTCAGTGTCTACAAGCGTAGGATCTGTAGAGATCTCCATTTCGTGACGATCCTTCAGGCCATCACCATCGGTATCGTCCGTAGTAGGATCCAGTCCCAGATAATCCTCAACTTCATCCGGTAATCCGTCTCCATCGAGGTCAGTCGTGTCAAACCGCCAACCGGCATAAACAACAATATCAGAAGAAACAGGAGCAGAGAAATCAAATGGAATATCACAAGTTTCGGTGGTAAACCATCCGGTAAACTCTCCAACAATCGGAATAGGATCAGCGGGTTGATCTATTGTCTTGCCATCTGCAATTTTCTGAGGAGCATATAGACTCTTATCTGTTTCAGCTATAATTCCCTCAATAGAAAGATTAAAACATACCGTATGTGTATCAATATCAGAAGAAATTATACGACAGTATCGCATTAGTACAGTTGCTAACTGGGCACGGGTGGATTGGCCTTGGGGGCGGATTGTGCCATCAGGGAATCCGGTGATCAGGCCAACAGATACTGCCCAACCCATAGCATCAACTGCAAAAGTTTGGATAGATCTGCGATCAGAATAGGCAGTCAAAGACTTGGTAGCGGTAGTGTCATATCCTTTATACTCGGAATAACGGAAGAAAACTGCAACCATTTCCTCTCTAGTCATCGTTACATCTGGGCGGAAGGAGCCGTCGCCATAGCCTTCGACAATACCGTTTGCCTGTGCCCAGTCAATAGCATCCGTGTACCAAAGGTTTTCAGCTACATCATTAAAGCCTGCACCATTTGTGGTGGGAGCGCCCTCCATGCGGTGCAAGACTGTAACGACCATTGCACGAGTGGTCTGTCCGTTAGGGACAAACTTGTTCCTGCCAACACCGGTCATCAGTCCTTCGGCGGTGACATACTCGACAGCTTCCTTAAACCAGTCGCCGTCTTTCACATCTTTGAAACCATTGCCATCGATTGCCAGCACGGTGGAAGGGATCAAACCCAATACCATCGTAACGGTAAGAATCCAACAAAGCATTCGTTTCAGGTTCTTCGTGTTCATTTGTTTTCTCCTTAAAAAATTTGTTATGATCCATCCCTTTCGGGAATAATCATCATATAGTTATCATAGATATCCTACATGTCGCAAAGTAGAATACTCTGCGTTTCTCCGGACTTTCAGGCAGAAAAAACCGCCGCAGTTCGGGGATTTCCCGAATGTGGCGGTCTTGGATGACGGCTTATTTGACGGACAATAGGTCGGATAAACGATCCATATGATCTCTTTTTAATTCCATACTGGGATGAACATAACGGTTCATTGTGATTGTTACATTTGCATGACCTAAGATTTCGCTGAGGCTTTTGGGATCAAAGTCCAGTTCGATACATCGTGTGGCAAAGGTGTGTCGGAGGGCATGAAAGTTTGCGTGTTCTATTTTGCATCTTCCCAAGATTCGTTTGAATTGATTTTGCATGACTCGGGGTTCCATTTGTTGTTCTGTTCCGGTTAGGAAGTAGCCTGTCCTATCAGGAATAGCTTTTAACACCGATATAAGTTCCTGAGGGATTGGGATCAGTCGATTGGAGGAGGGACTTTTGGGTTCCGTCACAATGACTTTTGTCTTTGCAGTATTTTCTCCGCTGTCCTTGATTCGTTGCATCGTTTGGTGAATATGAACCGTGTAATCATCAAAGGAAATATCCTCCCACCGCAGGGCACAAAGCTCTCCTACGCGAACTCCTGTAAAAAGGCAAAGTAAAATCCCCGTATTCTTTCGATCAGCATTTTCTAACAGATACTTGCAAAGGATATCCTGCTCAGTTCGGCTAAGAACACGCAGAGGCTTTTGCTTTCGCTTTATTCGGATTCCCCTTCCATCAGTAGGAATGGTCTTACCCTGTTCAGCGGCAAAGGAAAGAATAGAACGAAAAACAGAGAGAATATCCGAAACGGTTTTGGCTGCCAAAGCTCGTCCGTAGGTACCACCGCCGGCAAGAAGCTCAGTGCTGAAGGTCTGTATTTTCTCGTTGGTTAACTCACAAAATCTGCAATCTCGAAATGTGGGAAGAATGTGCTTTTCTAACAAGCTTCGATACTTCACTGCCGATGATTCTTTGACCTGCGCTTTCGTTGCAGATAGCCAACTTAATGCAGTTGCTCCGAAAGTATCATTAGCCTTTGACTCTGTCGGTATGTTATGGATTGCCAACTGTGTCAGTGCTTTTAATTGCTTTTCCTTTACCTCTCGGTAGGTTTTTCCGTAAACATATCCATAGCTTCCTTTTCCTGTATTGGTCTTACCTTTGAGATATCGCCCTTCCCATCTGCCGTCTTTGCGTTTATAAATGTTTTCTCCGGTCCTTGGCATGATATAGCCTCCTTTCTATACGACTATAATTCTGACGGCGAATGGCTAAAAAAGCGATCAAAAACAGCCTTCAAGAAAAAAATTTTGCTGATTGATCGATTTTTTATCATGTGATATTGACATAAAACTACTTTTGCATTATACTAAATGCGTGAAAATGTAGACATTCTGCGTTCGCAGAGTATTCTACTTCACGACAAATTTGCTGTGCGTCAGCTCATTCTGTTCCCTATATTTTCATCGATCTCTTATACCACCTAACAAAGGTGGTATTAATTTTTACCTTTACATAGGTAG
>JAZSAO010000058.1:0-6215 GCA_045601945.1 Faecousia sp.
GACAGCTTGGTTCTGGTAGATGACGGCGAGATCATTAAGGTTCACGTCCACACCAATGACCCCGGCAAGGCTATGAGCGAAGCTATTAAATACGGCTCCTTTGTCACCGTTAAGGTAGAAAACATGAAACTCCAGCATACGGAAAAGGTTGTGGAAGAAGCCCCCGCAAAAACTGCCGATACCGTTGCCCCTGCCGAAAAGCATTACGGCATGGTTTCCGTCTGCGCCGGTGAAGGTCTGGCAAATATTTTCCGCGAATTGGGCGCAGATCAAATTATCCAAGGCGGGCAGACCATGAACCCCTCTACACAGGACATTCTGCAAAAGATCAATGCTACGCCTGCAGAAGTAGTCTTTGTATTCCCCAATAACAAGAACATCATCATGGCCGCCCAACAGACTGTAGAACTGACGGAGAAAAAGGTCATCGTCGTTCCCTCCAAGACCATTCCCCAGGGCGTTACCGCTATGCTGAACTTCGACCCCGAAGGCGAGGAGGAAGCCAATCTGGAAGCCATGATGGCCGCTATGGAGAATGTCACTACGGTACAGCTAACCTATGCAGCCCGTGATTCCGACTTCGACGGACACAATATCAAGGCCGGTGAGTATCTGGCTCTCTACGGCGGTGCCCTGTTCGGCAGCAACACCGATTCCACCGTTCTGCTAAAGTCCCTTGCAAAGCAACTTGCCAAGGAAAACAAGGAATTTATCACCATCTTCTACGGTTCCGACACCAACGAAGAAGAGGCAGAAGCCGCCGCAGAGATCCTGCGGAAGTACTGCTTCGGTGCCGAGGTCTCCGTCCTCCGTGGCGATCAGCCTGTTTACTACTATCTGATTTCTGCTGAATAATTCTTAAAATACCATTGGATATTTGCCGAGTGCAAATATCCGATGGTTTTTTACACCCAACAATCCCTATGCTCTCCCTGCAAATTTGGAGCTGATTTCAAACTTTTGGCAACTTTTTTAGTAGTTTCGAACCACCCTTTGTTTCTAACTAAAAAGACAGAATGGATCGGAACCTAAATCTGCCAGAAATATTTTCCAACTTTTACTTGATGCAAGCTTATATTCCAAAAAAGAATGAAAAATCCTTGACAGAGCCCTTCATTTGCAGATATAATGGAAAAGGTGGATCAAGCTCTTCCCGGATAAAATCCTGCACACCGGATAATACTGCTTCTTGATAAAATGGTTTAAAAATCATTTTATTACAGGACAAATGTCCTGCACCGCCTTAGGCGGAAGAAACAGTGTTACAGGCTATTTCTTGGCATCTTACCGCCATGCCCCTTGTCAGTGGCATAATAAAACGTTCAATCCGTTTTATTGGAAATAAGTATAAGGATATTTATTCTCGTGGGAGCCCAAAAGTCTGCCCACAAATTATAAAAAGGAGAAGCAACCATGAAACGACGAATCCTGTCCCTACTGATTATTCTTAGTTTACTCTGCGCACTCCTACCGGCTGTTGCCGTGACGGCCTCCGCAGCTACCTATACGGGAACCTGCGGTGAGAATGTAACCTGGTCTCTGGACGAGGAGACCAATATCCTCCGCCTTTCCGGAACAGGAAATACCTACAATTACGAGGATCCTACACTGCCCCATCGAGAGAGAGCACCTTGGGCAGACTATTCCCAAAAAATCTATTCTATCCTGATTGATGAGGGAATAACCGGTATCGGCTCTTATTTATTCTACGATACTCCCTATGCAAGCTCCGTAACTATCCCGGATAGCGTGACTTATATTGAAGGCGGTGCATTCGAGGGATGTCAAGCTATACAGAACATCCATATTCCGGTGAATGTAGATTACATCGGGTTGAACGCTTTTAGCAGATGCGCAGGACTGTATGAGGTAGAAATTCCCTGCAGCGTAACATTTATCGGTGATGGAGCCTTTTCCTCCTGCAGTAATTTGCAAGGGATTTGGGTATCGGAGAATAATGAACATTATTCCAGTGATACACAGGGCGTGCTGTTCGATAAGGCTAAAAAAGAATTGCTGCAATACCCCGGCGGAAAAACAGCTACAAGCTATACCGTCCCCAACGGTGTTGAGTTCATTGCTTATAAGGCCTTTGGAGGCACCAATTGTACAGGGATCACGCTTCCCCATACCTTGACTGAAATTGGTCCTCGTGCTTTTGAGTACAGCAGCCTAAACAGCATATTGCTTCCCCCAAGCCTTAGGTTCATCGATCAATATGCATTTTACTGTGCCTATGATCTGGATACTGTGGTCGTATTGAGTCCTGATTGTGAGATTTACGATTACAAATTTTCATTAGCACACAGTTCCACTTATACGGAGCTTTTCGCTCCGGAAGGATCAACAACTCAGACCTATGCGGAAAAGTATAACTATACCTTTGTGCCTCTATGCGAGGATAGCTGTCTGGCCGGGAAACATGCTACTGTTGATGGAAAGTGTATCCTGTGTGAGGAACAACGGTTTATCTTCGGTTCTTTAGACAACGGAATCACTTGGAGTATCAATGTCGCTGAAAGAGCTATGGCCATTTCCGGTGAGGGATCCATTCCGGATTTCGACGGAATTGCCACTGCACCGGAGGTTCTTTATTCTGACGCTCCTTGGTACGACTATGAGCAGCTGATTGAGACTGTGACTTTAACTTCCGGAATTACGGGAATCGGCGAATCTTCGTTCCTGGGCTGCGAAAACCTGCAAAGCATCGATATCCCTGACAGTGTAACCCGAATTGGGTCAAAAGCCTTCGCCCGTTGCGGCAGCCTAAAGCAGATCAAAATTCCGGACAGTGTAACTGCCATTGAATTCCAAGCATTCCTCTATTGCACCGGCGTGGAGTCTATAAGGATTCCGGAAGGTGTTACTTCCATTGGGAACTTGGCATTTATGTATTGCCGGAACTTGACGGATGTAACCATTTCTGCTACAGTAGCAAAAATAGGATACAATGCTTTCTTCGGCTGCAATAGCTTGAAGAGTGTTACGGTTTTAAGTGCAGATTGTTCTTTCTATGAGGATCCTCAGGTCCTCGGTTCTCCCGAAACCACTGTGCTGTACGGCTATCGGGGTTCCACAACGGAGAGTTATGCCGGGGAATACGGCTATACCTTCGTAGCAATTCCGGAATATACTTTGGTAGAAGGAATCAAAATCGGCCGCTCTCTTACGCTGGTAAATGACATCACCCTGAACTTTGCTGTGCCAAAGTCCTATGTAGAGTCTTATGACAGCCTCTATATGGAGTGTGTATTGCCTGTGTATCAGGGCGAGGGGGTTTTCGAGGTTCAAACTCTGAAGCTTCAGCCTGAGGATAGAGGGAGCATATATTACTTCTGTCTGGACAGTATTACCGCTTTGCAGATGAATGACATCATTGCGGCAACACTACGCATGTCAAAGGATGGGCATAAATATGGTTCCGAGACCACAGAGTACTCCGTTGTTATCTATGCACAGACGATGCTGAGCAACTCCACTGTAGCAGAGGGAGTAAAAACCATTTGTGCCGATCTCCTTCGTTACGGTGCAGCGGCTCAGACCTTTAAGAACTATCGTACAGATGCTCTGGCAGACAGCACTATGACCGAAGAACAGAAGACCTACCTCAGCGATCTGAACGGATTGACCTTCAACACAGTCAATGAGACCCTGAACGATGTGACAGAACCTTCTGTTACCTGGCTGGGAAAGACCCTGAATCTGGAGGCCCGTGTGGTGATTCGATTCCTGGTGAATGTGGATCCATCTGTACTTACGAATGATAAATTTATGGGGAATCTGTGTCTGCGTTTGACCTATGAGGATATGACAGGGGAGACAGTTACGAGAGAAGTTTTTAATCCCGTGAGCTACGGTGAAGAGCCGGGGTGGTTCGTCTTCGACTTTGCAGGTTTCACGGCAGCGGAGCTCCGTACTGTGGTTTCTGCAGCGGTTTATTCCGGAAACAGACAAGTTTCTCCTACACTGAAGTATAACATTGATACATATTGCAACGGAAAGACCGGTGCCTTGGGTGACCTTTGCAAAGCCCTCATTGCCTATTCCCATAGTGCAAAGACCCATTTTTCAAGTTGACATCTGACAGTTTACCGTTAGAAGCTGAGAGTCGCAATTTAGCATAGCGTAAAATTAAATCTCAAGGTCCCGGTTGCGGAAGTTCGCCCTTCCCCACCTGGGACCTTTTCCCATGCTCATATTCTCGTTTACCATTTTCCTAAGAATATCAAAAACGAAACCAATGGTGTTCAATTCGGGCAGGGTGGTCTCTTTTTCCGATAGAAATGCGCCAAAGGACAGGAATTCAAAATACAGGATACCATCAAAATCGGTAAAACTGCTGTAAGGATTTCTCCCTACAGCAGTTTCATTATAGAAGTATTATGCCATGGCACGGTAGAGGAAGGTCACAATCTGACCACGGGTGCAATCCTTATCCGGGGAGAATTTTCCCTTTCCGGTGCCGTTGGTGATTCCTTGCTCCACCGCCCAAAGAACTGCATTGTAGTAGTATTCTCCGGAAGCAATGTCGCCGAATGGATTTTCGCTGCTTGTGGGAGTAGGCTTCCCCTCTGCTCTCCACAGGAAAGTGGCGACCTGACCACGGGTGCAGGGCTTATCCGGAGAGAACTTCCCCTTCCCGGTTCCGGTGGTAATTTCATTTTCCACAGCCCAAAGAACAGCTTTATAGTAATAGTCCTTTGCGCTGATATCCGTAAAGGGATTTTCTTTACTCTTGGGTTCGGGACTGCCTGCCGCTCTCCAAAGGAAGGTCACAATCTGACCACGGGTGCAGGCTCTCTCAGGGGAGAACTTTCCGACACTTGTACCGGTAGTGATCCCCTGCTCCACAGCCCACAATACAGGCTCTGCAAAGTAATCGCTTTCCGCTACATCCTTAAACGGGTTCTCTACAGGCTCTGCCGAGCCCTGATCAACAAAATGAATCGTAGCATTGAGTAGAGCTTCATTACATACTTCATCAATGGTAATATTATCCCACATTTCCTTCGTTCCGGAATAGTATACGTCTGTCAATGCAGTACACCCTTCAAATGCATATGGGTTGATGAAAGCTACACTCCCCGGAATTGCGATTGATCTTAGTGCAGAGCAATCTCTAAACACAGCAGTTTCAACAGATATTACACCTTCCGGTATGGTTACGGCAGTTAATCCGGAGCACCCCTCAAAAGCGACTAGACCAATAAACACCACCGATTCCGGAATGATCACATCGCTCATCCCACTACATCGCCAAAATGCTTCCGCAGAAATCGTACGAGTTCCTTCCCGTATGGAACAGCATCCGGATATTTCCTCTCTTGCTCTAATTAGATGATTCCCTATGTAAAGGACATCTTCGTACCAACGAGCGTTGTCATAGTAGTATGCGGTATTCATAAAGGCTCCATAACCGACATAGGTTACACCATCCGAAACAGTTATGTCCTTCAATTCGGTGCATCCTCGAAAAGCTACATTATCAATACAGGACACCCCATCCCCAATGTTCACAGAAGTCAGTCCTGTACATCCTTGAAAAGCTCCGTATCCAATGGTTGTATTGCCATTTCCTATGACGGTTACTGAAGCAAGATTTTCGTACCCCTCAAACGCTGAGTCTACAATAAAAGACACCCCGTTGCCAAAGAACACCGTAGTCAGTCCTGTGCAACCGTAGAATAGTCCTTGTTTAATTGTAGTTGTTCCACTTCCAACAATAGCTGCAGAAGTTAGTCCGGTACAATTAATAAACGCAGATTCGCCAATAGTGGTAACGCTGCTCGGGATATCTATAGCGGTTAATCCGGCACAGCCGGCAAACGACCAATCACCAATAGATGTAACACTGTTGGGAATGACTACGGAGGTTAGTCCTATACACTCCCAGAAAGCACCAGCACCAATAGATGTAACGCTGTTGGGGATAACTATGGAGGTTAATCCGGTACAACCATCAAAAGCATTAGGACCGATCCCCGTCATACCATCAGGAATAATAACAGAAAGCGGATTGGTGCACCCATAGAAGGCTTGTTCGGCAATGATTCTTGTTCCTTTCCGGATGAAGCAGTTTCCGGAAATTGTGGTCTTTGCTCCGATTAAATAATCGCCGATATAGAGCATATCATTGACCCAATTGTAACTTTCGTAATAATAAGCTGTATTGTAGAACGTATCAGCATTAATACTTGTAAGACTGTCCGGAATGA
>JAZSAO010000059.1:0-3988 GCA_045601945.1 Faecousia sp.
TCGCCGCTTAATGCCCAACAGACCGACAACCTCCTGTCAAGGCCGGCGGTCGATGGTTGGGATTGCTGACTCATTTACACCATCATAGAATAAAGCCGAAAAACCCGTAAACAAATTTGCCAACTCCTACTTGACACATACTTTCTTCTCGCCGGCTCTGTTCTTCCTGGTCTCTGCGTAGTTGGGCGGCGGTTTTTCTTGTCATAGTTCGAGTGTGTTCCGTATCTTCTCCGCACAAAGGGCAGAAATGGAGAAAACGATCCCCGTATTCAGGATAAGGTTCTGCTGAAAAGGCAACCTGTGTTTTCCTCCCACAGACGGTACATTCGGATTCATAATGCCTCAATGTTCACACTTCCTTCGAATTTGTGAGATTAACCTTGTCACTTTCTTCTACGCATAGTATAGCATGAGTTTATATCTGCTGCAACTTCTATATGTGTGTGCGGAGAAAATAAGATTTTAGAATAGAATGGGGGCAAGTTTTTCGCGGATTTTGTTCAGGGCGGTTTTGTAAATGCGGGCGACGGATTTTTCTTTTAGTTCGTGGAAGATGCCGATGGTGTAGAAGCTTTGTTTAGGGATAGGGGTGCCGTTTTTGGTGCGGCAGGTGAAGCAATGGGGACAGAAGCCAAGGTGGGCGGATACGATTAGTTTTTCGCGGTAGGTTAGGCTCTGAAATGCATCGTAGAGAGCATGGTCGCGTTCAGCAATTTGATAGATGACAGCAGGATCGGAGGATGGATCAGATGCGTTTTGACGCAGATCTTCTTCCGATCCTTCGTCGTTTTCCCGGTACTGCGGTAGAAGTGTGGTATTGCGGAAGGCTCCTTGAAGTATCTCAATAAGCAGGGCTTCGGATATTCCACGGTTTTGGGCCATTTCTGCCGTGTCAACGGGCTGGTTCTGCAGAGATTTGGCACGGTATTCTGCCATAATGCTTCGCAGTCTCTTATATTCACCTTCGCTGTGAACGGAAAAGCCGGATCTCATAGTGCGGATGTAGTTATGGATGTTGCGGTCTATTTTGTGTTGTACAGTTGCAAGAAAATCTACATTGCAGGAAGGCGAGTAGCTTTGCACTGCTTCCCACAGAGCGGCAATAATTTCTGCCTTGATATCTTTCCAATGCTCCGAAACGGCATAATATGTTGCAGCTTCTCTCGATATCTTATTGATATGGGACTCGTAATAGTGCAGAAACCAAAAGAAATACTTGCTCTCGCCACTTGCTTTATATTGCGTGATAAGCTGTTGTAAGCTTAACTGCGGGGGCGGTGGATGCAGTTTATATAAATCCGTAAACTCATCCGTGAATGAAGTGGGAGGTGGGCTCGTCTCCTTTTGAGTTTCTTCTAATTCCGGATCGTAATCATTTAACATTCTATATTCCACCTTGATTTCACTTCAGCATACAAGTTGTTTCTTTCTAAATCCTTTCGGTACTGATTGAGGGCGTAATCCATATCTACTATGGATCGTTCCAAATGCTCTTTGGTGAGCATCTTGGCTTTTTCGGCAAAGGGTTTTGAAATCGTGCCTCTGGAGGCTTCACTCCGAATGCAAGCGTTGCGCCGACGATAAATGTCCTTTCGGGGATCCTTCTTTGACCGCTCTTTTTTGCTTTGTTGGGCAGCGACCTGACGACAGCTCAGTTGGTGTCCGTTTACAACTTCCGTGGATAAACCGTCGCAATAGCGTTGGGGGTTCCGGACAGTGGCTAAAAAATATTTGCCGCAGATCTCGCATTGCTGCGCATAGTGACCGTGCAATAAGGCTTCAAAGAAATCGGTCATAAGAAGACCGGAATAAGTGGGGAAGTAAATCTGCTCAACTATTTTTTTAGGTGCACCCGGAGTATGAGAAAATAGTGTGTATTCGCGATGAAGTGTATCGCAGTGATCAACAAAGGTGTAGTTTGCAATGGTCACCGGATCTGTTACATTAAAGTTAGAGGCGACCTGGATTGCATATAAGAAATTATGGTACACCGTAAGAAATGCGTGAATGGTTAATTGGAAATAACTGTAGCGATTAACGGTCCGTTTGAGTTCGGCCTTGATTTCTCTGTGACGCATGAGGGCATCTTGAAGTTGGGCGCGTGTTGGATATTCGACTATTTTTGCATTTGCGTCTTCGTCCATGTCCTCAAAAGAAGGGCATATGCTGTATCCCATAGAAATGGCTGTTTCCGACAGAAATAGCTCATAAATTCGCTCCGCTTCCTTGTCCAAATCTATCAAATAGAAGGGACACACATTAGATACCAACTCAAGAAACTCTATTATTTTCAATCCAACTGCGTTCAGTTCTGCTTCCTTGACAGAACCGGTCTCTATTTGTGTGTGCAAGGCGGGGCGTTCCGGAAACACGGCTCCTGCACGGCCTAAATAGTCTTCACCTTCATGGTCATTGAGCAGTGCCACAGCAAAGCTTCCGGCAGGAAATTGTTTTCCATCGAGATAACAAAAACCGTCGTCGTATATAGCTGTAAAAATTGAATCAAACATTTTTGAATACCTCCTTTTCTACATTATACTATAAATTTGAACATTTGTACATATATATTTTAGAAAAAATGTTCGAAAAATATTGATAAGAATAAATCAATCGGTAGATCAAGAGATTTCGTGTGTAAAATGCCTATGATTGGAGCAATATGTCGAAAATTTGGTAGAAAAGACCGGAGATCTCCTTGTTGCGCATGTTCTTATTTCTTGTTGCGCAAAATGACCGTTTTTTAGAAAATTTACCCATTATTATAATAGAAGCCCTCATGGACGAACGCGTGCGGAATACATGGGGCTTCTCTTTTTATCTGCAGAGCCGTGGGATTATGGCTATATCTATATTCTATCAAAAGGCTTGCTCGAATAATGGGATTTCGTGTCGAAAAATATATTATTATCTCAAAATATCTAGGATACAGCCTTGCCGATGCAAATGCTATTTTACTTTGCGGTGTTTTCTGCGAGATTTCATTTATGATAACTGCCCCCACTTTTTTGTGGGAGCAGTTTGATTTTTTATGGAAGGAGGTATGCCTATGATGCAAAACATGACCGAAAAAGAGGTCGAACAGGTGAAGAAACTGATCCCCCTGTGCGACTGTTGGGAAGACGGAAACTGCCAATGGCTCCATATGAAATGTCCACAGCAGCTTTCTCTCACCGTGGTGAATTGCAGGCATTTTCGGGAAGTAGTTCTGCCTGCAAACAAGGATCGGTTGGAAACCAATTAAGAAAAATTTAGGAGGAAAAGAAAATGAAGAAATTAGGACAAACCATGATTATCAGTGTTGACCATGGCTATGGCAACATCAAAACCGCAAACCATTGCTTCCTCACCGGCATTTTGGGCTATGACCATGAGCCCTTGTTTACCGGAGATATGCTGGTCTATGGGGAACGCTATTACCTCATCGGTGAAGGTCACAAGGAATTTGTCTCCGACAAGACCCGTGACGAGGACTACTACCTGCTGACCTTGGTGGCCATTGCCAAGGAGTTAAAGACCGCAGGTCTGAAAGAAGCGAACATCATTCTTGCGGCAGGATTGCCCTTGACATGGACTTCCGGACAGAAGAAGGATTTTGCCGCATATCTGAGTAGAAACAAAGAGGTATCCTTCACCTATAAGAAGGTAGATTACCACATCACTATTGAAGATGTCAGAATCTATCCGCAGGGATATTCCGCAATTGTGCCTTTTGCATCCTCTTTGAAGGGGGTGAATTTGGTTGCAGACATCGGCAACGGAACGATGAATGTGCTGTACATGATCAACGGCAGACCCCAATCAGGCCGTATGTATACAGAAAAATTCGGCACCTATCAATGCACACTTGCTGTTATGAAGTGACGTTTGTCAATAGGTAAAAACAGACAAAAAACACCTGTCAAAAATGTTGAATTTGCGCAAGGGCATATGGAAAGGGTCAAAGCAATACAGAATCGCGGCATTGGCCACTCTGTTATACGCGGATTGG
>JAZSAO010000060.1:0-3698 GCA_045601945.1 Faecousia sp.
CATCCAGCATAGAACGCGCCACTCGATCCTTTATGGATCCGCCGGGATTCAGGAATTCTGCTTTTACAAAAATTCTGGCAGGACTGCTAATATGTGTTAACTCAATGAGTGGCGTATTGCCTATAAGTTGTTCTGCTGAAGTATAAACTTTCATAGAAACCATTCCTTTATTTCAAGATAATGCGTTTTCCACCTTCATAGGCCAGGACTTTGCCGATTCGCTGTGCAGAGGGCACAGCATCCTTTAAGGCTGCTTCCATTGCATCTGCATCTTCCGGATTCACAGCAATCAGAAGTCCACCGGAAGTTTGGGGATCATAAAGCATATCCTGCACTGCCAGAGGTATGTTATCCGCCTCAACGAATTCCTCTGCAAAGGCGCGATTACGGTACATACCTGCAGGCAAAATACCCCAAGAAGCAAATTCCAACGACGCAGGAATCAAATCGATCGCCTTAGTGTCGATTTCCAATTGGGTGTCAGATCCCTGTGCCATTTCCAAACCGTGACCCATGAGACCGAAACCCGTGACATCCGTACAGGCATGAACTCGGAACTGAACCATAACATCACGAGCAGACTTATTCAAAGTAGTCATCAGTTTCTTAGCATATGCAGAAGTCTCTTCGTCCAGAAGATCCGCCTTCTGTGCAGATGTCAAAATACCAATACCCAAAGGCTTCGTCAGGAACAATACATCCCCGACCTTAGCCCCGGAATTCGTCAGGAGCTTATCCGGATGTACAAACCCCGTTACTGCAAGACCGTATTTCGGCTCGTCATCGAAAATACTATGGCCTCCGGTAATAATCGCACCGGCCTCGTACACCTTGTCGTATCCACCGCGAAGGAGAGCATGGACAGCCTCTTTGGGCAGATTTTCCGGTACAGCCATAATATTCAGCGCCAGCTTGGGTTCACCACCCATAGCATAAACATCGGAAAGGGCATTGGTTGCGGCAATCTGTCCAAATACATAAGGATCGTCATCAATAGGTGGGAAAAAGTCTACAGTCTGTACCAAAGCCAGATCCTCGGATACCTTGTAAACAGAGGCATCGTCAGACTTATCAAAGCCTACCAGCAAATTAGGATCTGTATGGACTCGGATATCATCCAATAGCTTTGCTAAAGTTCCGGCTCCAACTTTTGCACCGCAACCGGCGCACTTCGCCAATTTTGTTAATTTAATATCTTCCATTCATACCTCCGAATATCTTAGAATTGCTTCCAACACACCACCGCCTATAGCCAGCGCTTTATCGGAAACCAAATAGCAATAACTTTCTTCACCTCTGGGGTCAACATCGCCGGCTTTCATCCCCTTATAAACAGGAGTACCGTCTGCTAAAATCCCACGAAGCATACCATCGATCTGGCAAATCATAGGCTCGCCATTGACCATACCTGCAACATTTCCCTGCCGGACTACATCTCCGATATGGAGAACTTGGTGGAATGTACCATCTGCCGGAGCTCTAAGAACGCGTTCCCCCGCAAAGCCTCCAATGAGTCCGGGAATATTGGTGTTGGGAATAGGAGATCCTTCCGTAATCACACGGCCTAATGTATGTCCACGCATAGTCTCAACAGCTGCATGGCAATCGATTCCAACAGCAAACCCCGGACCTACACCAATCACGCAAGGTGCATCTGTAATTTTCGTGCCCAGATTTCTTTTAGCGAGAATGGCGTCTACCACCACATCGGGCTTAAGAATTTCCAAACATTTACACTCCGGGTCTGCAAGAACAGGAATATTACCACGGGCTAAGATCTCAGAAACCTTATCCGTAGAAGATGCATATTCAGCAGTCACGTCCTCTACCTGCATAGCGCCATAGAGGATGGCCTGAGAAAAGCAGACCGTTCTACGAATGGCAGTGGGGCGAGGTAGATCGGTCATAACCACCTGCATCTTAGCATGATAAAGTCGCAAAGCAATGCCGGAAGCAAGATCTCCCGCCCCACGAATCAAAACTAACATAAAATCTCTCCTTTGCTCACAGATCCCACAACACAAGGCTTTTGAAGTAACATTTTAAGTGCAAGTGCTTCCTCCGGTGCCAGATCTGCTTGGTTGATAAATATTCTATCCCCTAAATCTTCCCGTTCCAAGGCAAGGGCCACTGCCTGTATTGTAGCAAATTCAGACCCCGTAAGAGCGGTAAAAATATGTGGACGATGGACAACTTCCATAACAGCTTTCCCCAATCCTGTAGCCCCAACTACAAGGATTACTTGATCACATCCTTGCGGAATCACAGGCTCATAGGTATCATGGGCCTTGAGTGGCAAGTGTTTGGAACCATCGGATTCTACAAAAACATAGTCTGCAAATTGAATCAGATCTTGAATTTCCTGTTTCGGAGAACTCAGTTTCCCGTGTTCTGCCGGAGTACCGACACACAGGATCCCTTGAACGGGTTTCTCAATAGTCTCTGCAAGAGAGATCCCATCCGGAGGGAAGATCCGAGTAGATGTGCACAGGATCACAGATGCTCCATTGGTGGAAAGTTCACGGGCAAGGGCCAGCATAAGAGAGGTTTTGCCGCCACTGCCGATAATGGCAGTTATGCCTTTATTAACCTCTAATGCCTGTGCAAAGACCATTTGTCTCCCCTGCCCTTTCATCGTTATTCTCTAATTAGAATAACATATTTTAACTCTATCGTCAACCAAAAAAGTTGACGAAGAAAGATATCTGTGATATACTGACTTTATGGATAAGAAATTCAGACCCGTTGTGACACTGCGAATTTTTGGAGAGGATAAATGCTTCGGTCCCGGTGTGGCTCAACTACTGCGCCGAGTAGAAGAAAAGCGTTCCCTGCGAGCCGCCGCCCTCTCCATGAGCATGGCATATTCCAAAGCATGGACCATTATTAAAACCGCCGAGAAAGAACTCGGCTTTGACCTGCTGGTATCTACCACAGGCGGCAAAAACGGAGGAGGTGCTTCCCTATCGCAACAGGCTGTCAGCCTACTCGCCGCCTATGAGCAGTACTGCACCGATGTTCGCGCCTACGCACAAAAAGAATTCCAAAACCGCTTTTCCCATATATTCAACAACGAGACTGCCTCCGAATGACCATTCCGAGGCAGTCCCGTTTCGTTTTGTATTATAATACTGTTTCTTGATAAAATGGTTTGAAAACCATTTTATTGCAGGATGAATATCCTGCACCGCCTAAGGCGGCAAGAACAGTATTACAGGTTATTCCTTGGCGGCAAAGCCGCCATGCCGCTTACCAGGGGCATAATAAAACGGTTAATCCGATTTATTAGAAATAAGAATAAAGTCTGAAATATCGACAACTGTGTCTTAAAATAGAGGGCTGTACCAATGATACAGCCCTCTAAATGGTTTATAATGTTTTTACCAAAACCACCGGAATATTAGAAGGGAAGGGTTGCGTGAGGACCACTGAGTCTGTACTCGTTGGTGTGGTTCTGATAGCCCAGGTAGTTGGGGGTGTTAACAGGGTCAGCGGGGAGCCAACCGGGCTTGTTGGTAGCCTTGGTACCGGGGGCATCGGGGCAGTAAACAGTAGACCATACGTGACCGGTGTTGGATACTGCGAACTGGCAGTTCCAGTGCTCATAACGAGCAGGCACGCCCAATGCACGGGCACAAGCTGTAACAAGGTGAGCCATGTCACAGCAGTTACCGGACTTGTACTTCCAGGTGTTAACA
>JAZSAO010000061.1:0-4747 GCA_045601945.1 Faecousia sp.
AAAGTGCAGTCAAGGTGACTGCAAAAACGAGAAAAAGTGCGGTCATCAGAAACTGTCCAAAAAGTTCATAAGAGTTTCTTCGGATTCTGCGGTTTCCTCCTGTTCTGCCACAGGTAGGGCAGGGGGATTTTGTGCAGATGTTGTCTGCACAATTTGTACCAGACTGCGGATAGGATCGTTCTTTGCAAGTTCCTCTCTGACGGCAGTAATGACCCGTTCCAAGAACAAGTCCTCACGATTATTTTGTTCAACCAGCTTTTCATACTCGCAAATAGCAGTGACAATGACCTTGGTATAAGATTTCTTTGCCTGTTGCAAATACTCATAAGCTCTGCGGTCTTCTTCCTTGTCTAAGTTCAAACGGAGTGTTAGGTTCTTGATCTTCATACTCCACCGACCTTTCGATTTAGGGTCAGCATTGCCATGTACTCATAGCCCTTTGCTGTAGCACAGATATCCTCGTTGATCACCACTCGGTTTCTGTCATATTCTCCGAAGTTGCGGATCAGACAGCCACCGCCACCTACCACATACAGCTTCATGAGTTTGGGATCGTACTCATGCTCTCGCAGTCGTTGGAAGATTCCGGCTGTATATGCTTTTGCAGTTTTAACGACGGTTTCAAGATATGCCTTGTCAATATCCGCTGTGCCTTTCTTTAGGATTTCCGTAATAATCGCATCGTCCAATGTCGCATGGTGCAACCGCATCATCTGTTCCCGGATGAGAAGGGTGCATTGATGGACACCGTACTTCTCAGTGAACATATGTCGGGTGTCAGGCACTCTGTTTGTAATCTTCAAAAGGTTCATGGTGCCATTTCCAATGTCACAGAGCAGATTCACACCGCTGAAAGTTCCCAACTTTTCTGCAACTGCTGCAAAGCCCTGAGGGAAAATCTCAACTCCGACGATTTGAATATGATATTCCACATTGCGGAAGATGTAAGTCACTTCCTTGTTCTGCAAAAGGTATTTTTTGAAAAATTCCTTCTGCTCGCTGACCCAAGTAAGGGGCAAGCCTGCGGCAATACAGACCTTTGCTTCCGTGATCCGTTCCCGCCTCAGCTCTCGTGCGATAGCCGCCAAAGTCAGAACATAGTAATCCTCGTCCTCAAACTTGTCCGCTGTGAATTCCTTGTGGCCTGCCCCGATGGAGTAATATTTCCCGTTCCACGCAAGCAGGTCATTGATGAAGATAGGCTCCTTGTCGCTTTTCAGCACCCCTGTGGGGAAACAGCAATTCGCCGTCTTCATGTTTCCATAGCCGTGATCAATCCCGATCACATACATATCGTTCAGTTTCTTCATTGTACTTTTCTCCTTTTCATTGTTTTAGATTTAATTGTTGTGTTCCATGATTTGTGTGAATAGTTCCCGATCCACAGGTAGTACCGCCTCAAGAAAATATTTGCAGTACACCCCATACCGGGAGATCAGCTGCACACAGCGTTGCTTTTTGCCATCCTCCAGCAGAAGACAGTTTCCGTCCTCGTCACAGTTGGCGCACAGCTTCCGAACCAAGCGGCGAACACGCACCGCCTGTCCGGGTGTAAGTTTGATCATAAGCTTTCCTCCTTTCCTTGTATTTTGTTTTGTGGCTCCTCCTTTCTTGGTAAATAGAAACTGCCCTCACTCGTTAAAAGTGGGGGCAGTTCTCAAATATGGAAAATGGTATAACGATAACACCTTTCAGCTTTTAGCAATAGATGTTGTCTTCCATTCACCTAACACCAATATATTTTCAAAAATAAATAATTTTCGACACAAAGTCCCAATTATTGGACAGGGTTTTTGATAGAATAAAATAGGGGAGCGAAAAAAGAAATATCCCCTCACTAATAGGAGAAATTCGAGGTCTTTAGCGGAACCGTTTTTCTCGAATTTACAAATAGTTCATAAAAGATTCTCAAAGGGAGGTTTCCGGCAATGTACAACACTTTCACACAGCAAGAAAATCAACCGCTATTTGCCTTCCGTCATGGCGAAGAGGCTCGCAACGAAGGCGATCTCAATTACAGTACCCATGACGAATCCGAGGATTCCCTTTCAGACGATGTTTACACCGATAGTGATACCGACTTTGATGAGCAAGCGGAAGAAGAAAAGCTACAACGCAATGTTGCAAGGGAGCAACGCTTCATCGACATGGTGGAAGCCGATGCGGAAGAACATCCTTTAGAGCCGGACGAAGATGACATACCGGAGTGCAAATTACTGAAACGAGATCTGCAGGCACAGGCTCTGAAGCGAATAGAGGATGCCGCACGAACACCAGCGGATTTCCAAAAAGTCATAGCATGGTGGGACAGGCTGGATGCTAACCGTCAGCGCAAGGAACGGTATCACGAAATATGCCGGAGTGGCGATGATATACCCCTTGACTACAGATCGCCGGAGGATGCCTTGTATTTTCCTGACACCCTGAATAACGCATTGCTTTCTTTAGAGCGAAAGGGTGATTTCATCGATTCCATTTTCTATTGTCCTCTCGACATTCACCAACATGTCTCTGAAGAATATATGTCGAAAATACTACAGGAACTTCCCGTAGATCATAAATTTTTTCTATCTTTTTGGGCATTGCGACAGTTAAGTTCTGCCCAAATTGCCACCATTCGAGGGCAATCTGACCGGAATATCCGCAAGGTTCGGAGAACTATGCTAAACAGGATCCGCAAGAAGCTACTTTCCGTACTTACCGAAAAGGCAAAATATCATGCATTAACCTTACTTGAAAAGAACTTCCTGACGGAAAACGGTGTCACCATTACCACAACCACAGCCAAATAGCATGTCCTCGAAATCAAATTATTGTGAGGTGTGATTATGAAGAAGTTATTCCAAAAAACAGGCTCAAATTGGGTGCGATTCAGCGAATACGAGTGGAGAGCAACGGATGACGGTACCATGTTCCTAAAACCCACAAGTACAGCACAGCCTATCATTTACGACCCTTTAGACAAATACGAACAGCTCGTGCTGGATGCCATTACAATTGGGCGAATGAAATCCCAAAAGAAATCTGACTTTAAAATCCAAAAAGCTATTAAGAGGTTTGCTGAAAACTACGGTCTGCTGGGTCTTATGACAGCCCTCCCAACTACCCCTAACTTTATGGATTACAAAGCTGTATATCTGCCGAAAAATCATTTCATCCGGGAAGAATCCATGACCACAGAAGATTATTTAAGGTTATTCTTCCCTTTTGAAAAACCGGACATAGAAAAACATGGTACAGACTCGATGTGGAGTGTACACAATGATCGCACTATGATGGCGCTTGCCTTGACTATGGTAGATCAGCCGCTAGCAGTAAATATGAGCTTCCAGCGAGAATATTCCGAACGCTACGAATGGCTGAGAGAGCAATTTGTTGACATTGCTTTTACCTTTCTGACCTCTGTTCTCTACTATGGCAATCAAGCAAGTCTTTCCCTTGAACAGAAGAAGATGCTACAGCAAGGCATCGAGGCCTTCGGCGGTATTGCTCCCACATATCGCATTGCATTGCTGGATAAGCCCACCATCGTTTGGGACTTCCACTCTCTCATTCTTGTAATCCAAATCATGTTCAGCTTTATGCTGACAGATGACGAAAACCCCATCCGCCCCTGCAAAAACTGTTTCAATCCCTTCGTCCCTAAAAACTCGGACGATATTATCTGTTCCCCTGCCTGTGAGGGACAATACAAAAACAAGAAAAATACAGACAATAGCAAGAGATAATCGGTGGTGTCTTATACCAATACTGTTTTCCCAAAAACAAAAAAATGTAATCATGTCGAAAAAAGTCACTCATTTTTTCGTAACCATACTTGCAAAACTCCCTCATTTTTTGTATAATCATTTTACGAAAGGATGTGTGTACAATGAGCACGCTGTATTTGAAGCGAAAAATTGATAGCTATTTGGAGCAGTGGAAAAGAGATGAAAATCGAAATCCTCTGATTGTCAAAGGTCCCCGACAGGTCGGCAAGACCGAGTCTATCTGCCGTTTTTCCGAGGTGAACTATGAAAGTGTCATTTATATTAACTTTGTTGAAGAACCGAAGTATAAACTGATTATTGAAGATGGTTATCGGTCTGATGATATCATCAAAAACATATCACGGATCGACCCCTCCAAACGATTTATTCCGGGAAAGACCATTCTCATTTTCGATGAAATTCAAGAGTTTGCCCAGATCGCTACTTCATTGAAATTCTTTAAAATCGACGGTCGCTTTGATGTCATATGCAGTGGCTCCCTGTTGGGCATCAACTACAGACAGATTGAAAGCAACAGCGTGGGGTATAAGACAGACTATTCCATGAGTTCTCTGGATTTCGAGGAATTTCTGTGGGCAAAGGGATATGGTTCCGACACTGTGAGTGATATGCTCCGACATATGGAAACCTTCACTCCCTTCAATCAAATTGAGATGAATGTATATAGCGGTTTGTTCCTGGACTACTGCATACTGGGCGGTATGCCTGCGGTAGTCCGGCAATATATCGAAAAAGGAACCTTCGAAGGGTCCTTATCCATTCAAGAACAGCTTATTTTAGACTATAAGGAAGATATCCGAAAATATGCAGAGGGTATGGATCAGACGCGGATTCTGAATGTTTTTGAACAGATTCCCAACCAGTTGGCAAAGGATAATAAGAAGTTCCAAATTTCCAAAGTAGCCAGCGGAGCAAGATTCAAGGATTATAGGGGTTGTATTGAATGGCTCCGTGATGCAGGAATCGTTCAAATTTGC
>JAZSAO010000062.1:0-7725 GCA_045601945.1 Faecousia sp.
TCGCGGTATGCCGTTACATAGATGGGAGAACTCAGCTGGGCGGCATTGAGTCCGTTGAAATGGACGTAGGCTCCGTCGGCTCTGTAGTCAAAGTTCTCTGCCTTGATGGTTTGTGTCCAACCATCCATGATGATCTTGACCTCTATGCCCTCGTAGCTGTCTGTTACGATCTTAAATCGAACGGCTACGGACTCTTGCAGGTTCAAGCCGGCACCCTTCCACTCTACGGTGGGGTTTTCGATGACTTGGTACATCTGATCCTTGCAACTTACCAATTCCCGTTGCAGTTCCGTTCCCCATGCCAGCTGTTTTTCCGTCAGTCGGGCTGTACACAGGCGATCTGTGTGGTACTTGGTATACTTCTGGCTCTCTGCGCCGTAGAGCAGGATGTCCACAAGCAGGGTGCTAAGTGTGGCATAGTTGGGGTTCTCCCCATATCTGCCCAGCATATTGTAACAATAGTCTGCAATGGAATAGTCTTTGCTCTCGGAGGAATAGAGTTTTCCGTCGTGGTAGGCATAGAGGGTTGCGGTAACGGTATCTCCCGTACGATGGGGTGCAATGTTCTTATAGGCAAAGGACAATCTGCCACCGGACACGGTGTAATCACGGATCACGGTTTCGATGCCGTTATCTACCACCACTACATAGGGATCGGAATAACCCTTTTCCGTAAAGAAGCTTTCTTCTACCTTATAATGGATCGCCAAATCTGTTTGGAGAGATACGGTTGCACCCAAAAAGGAAAGTTTGCTTATGGGTGCTATGGTCTCAGACTTGCAAGGAACCCCACAATGGAGACAATAGGAAACACGCATTCCCTCTTGTCCGGGGAGTGCAGGTGTTTCTACAACCCAGTCTCCCGGCTCGTGATCACATACCGTTTCTTTCTGTCCCTCTATATAGCTGTTGATCACATCCATAATATGGTTGTCTACCTCAAAGTCCACAAAGTAGTCTGCAGGCAATTCTACCGTAGCATCCCGCTTAGCGGGTTCCGGGCTATATGCCGCCGGCTGTACTCCTGCAGGGAGGGTGGGCTTACAGTCATAGGCTACCTTTACATCCGTAACCGACAGAACACCGGATGTGGCAATATTCTCAATGATCACGTAAATATAGTGAATCGGATTGTTCGCATCATCTGTACCGGCTTCAAATCTCTTATCCCATATGGTGAGAGAATAATACTGTGCCGTTGCAGAGGTAATGGGGGTTCTGATTCCATGGAATTTATCGGATGCATTCTTGACAGCCACAACACTCAGGGAGGTAGAGCCGCCTTCCACAGCCTTACATGCCACATCTACTCTCTTGGGAAGTTCTGCAGACTTGACAACCAGCTTAAAGGCGATCTTCTGCCCAGGTCCCAAATAGACCTCGTTCTTGGGTCCCACCTTTTCGTATGTTGCGATGGTGCCGGTAATATGGTTGTTCACATCCAGATCCGGTTTTACGGTTTCGTATCCGCCTGTGGGATCGCCGTTGGCGTCTGTAGCAGGAACCGTCTCTGTGGGAACCGTCACCATATCCACATAGACCGCACCTACCGTAGAGCCGTCCAGTGCCTGAAAATCCGTGGCAGACAGGAGAATATCCCGAACCTCTTGGACCACGGGATAGGCCTCTTCGTCGGCACAGTAGGCGGCATAGGCGCTGACAGCGTTCTCGTCTGTAGCATCGGGACCGGCAGATACATCAATGGGGTCGAAAATGCGGATCGCATCTAAATAGAACTCATTGCCTCGTTTCAGGAAGTCCAAGGATGAATCCGTTTTGTCGTTGACCATAACAGAAACCACATAAGTTCCATGCTCCAGATCTCGGACAGACACCACAGGGATCTGATACAGTTCCAACTCACCCTTGTTCTGAACAGTAAGCGTCTTGACCGCCTTGGTCAGGTCGGACTCTTTGTAGACTGCCACACGGCATGCACCCTGTTCTTCGCCTGTACGGCTGATCAGATCGAAGCCGGTGCCGGTAAAGGTGAAACGCATTTCCGTATAGTTCTTAG
Source organism: Faecousia sp. (assembly GCA_045601945.1). Classification (GTDB taxonomy): domain Bacteria; phylum Bacillota; class Clostridia; order Oscillospirales; family Oscillospiraceae; genus JAZOXB01. The sequence goes on from JAZSAO010000062.1 coordinate 2,018, forward strand.
CAGTTTCGGGGGTCTGAGAGGGGAGACGGACACCGTTGCCACGGACGAAGAGGCTCTCTCCGTCGGACAGCTTGGCATCTGTTCTGTAGGAACCGTCCCAGCCATAGGTAGTTTCCACAGGTGCCAGCTCCCGGGGTCCAATGTAGATGTAGTCAATGGTTGCTTCTGCAGGAACACCGTTCTTGGGCTCTATCCAGTTGAAAGCAAAACGGAGCTTCTTGATCTCGCTGCTATAGAAGCTGTACCATGTATCCTGGGTCAGAACCACATAATGCTCTCCGGTGAAGAGATCGGTATGGATGTTTTCGGCATAATTTTCCCAGTTGCTTCCCGTTTTCCAATCACCACCGGATGTCATAGTTGTGTTCTGATACTGCATATTGATCAGAGCGATCTTGGATTCTTCACCTTTGTCACCCTGATGGAAGTTCTTCAGCTTAAATCGGACCTGGAATACCGCATTATCGGGGGGATTGTATGACAAGGGTCTCGTGCCTATATCTTTTCCCGTATCGATACGGACATCCGGGTGTGCATCAGTGGCATAGGCACCCAGAGTATGGATGGTAAGCTCACCCTTTTCGTTATTGATGCTAATCTTTGAAATCTTATCAGTGGGATAGCTCCAGTTTGCCTTGGGATTCGTAGCATCGTCATAATTCAGCTTGCCGTATTTATTGGCGGCGTTCGTATATCTCTCTTGATCCTCGGGGGTGTTGTCGAAGCCGAAGAACAGGACTTCCGGATGATTCCGATAGTCGGGGATATAGACTGCTTCGCCCACGGGCGCAGAATCCTGCACAGCACCACCGGCGGTTCCCAATTGCTTCCGGTTCTCATCCGTCCATGTGTTCTGTATGGTTACGGCTCCATCCTTGTCCGTGGTCTTCTTGGTCAGAGAGATCTCATTGGTAAAGGCCTCGGCCTCATAGTATACCGTATGGGCAGGGAGGAGAGAGATCTCCTTCATGATGTAATAGGACTCAAAGTTGGTTGCAGTGGGGACGGTAACATGATATACTGCGTAGATGGAGGAGACCTTATCCATAAAGGTCTTGGTAGCAAACCGAATCTGAGAGCCGGAAGTCATAGTATAACTCTCTGTTTCGGTACTGTGGGTCTGACCCTGTGCCGTAAAGGTCAGGTTCAAGGGCAGGCTGGTACGAACAGCACCGTGAACACCGTTAAAGGTAGATCCTACATAGGTTGCCACTGCATTGGAGGTGGCAGTAAGGGTCCTGTGGATCTCGGTCAGATTCACATCCACTGCCTTACCGTAGTCCAGGACTAGGGTATAGGGATCTCCCACAGAAACCAGGCTCTGGCTTATGCCACGGCAACGGCAGCTTGCCATACCGTTTATAGGCTCCTTTTCCACACGCAAAACAGAACCGTCCGCCTCGGGGGTATAGTCAATGGGAGTACAGACAGTAGACAGATAGTTTGCAAAGTCGCCTGCAGCCACAGTATGGCGGAAGCCACGGATCGTCAGCTTGCATGAGGCTGGTATGCCCAGATTCAGCAGGTGCAAGAGCTCTGCCTGAGACGCGGGTGCATAGGTATAGGCTCCCTCTTCCGGGAATGTAGGAGAGGTATCGGCGTCCCCTACAGCGGCAGAGATCAAGGCTTCATAGCTTTCATAATCCGTAAAGACCGTAGGCGCGCCTCCGTAGGCCTCGCCCTTCTGAACATCATAGGTGCTGTAGGTGATCGTCAGGTCAGAAAGCTCTGTTTCTGCGTTCAGAGTCATCGTCTCATTTTTGCCGTCTAAGGTAATGCCCAAATTGCTGTCCGTCAATATCAGCTTGGTAACGGGGCTGAGACGGCGGTTGATCATGCCGAAGGTGTAAGCGATCTCTTTTCCTACCGTTACAGCACTGCCGTCCATAAGAGGCATCCCTGTCTCCGGATCGTACTGGGTCTTTTCCGTAATAACGGATTCGTCCATGATGTGGATATTGGTGGAGAAATTCAGATTACTGCCATTAGTTTTACGCTCTGCATGGAACATATCAAAGCGGCAGACCTGTCCGTCCTTTAGGGATAGGGTGCCGTTCTTTACCAACTCATTCAGCTTGACATTCTTATTCATTGCAGCGTGGGCACCGCCAATGTCCGCAACCAACTTCCCATTGATGAAGAAATAAACATCATCGTCACCATTAAAGGTAAATTCCAGATTCTGCTCCTCTGTGTAAACAAAAGCGCCGTAGGCATGGACGGTGAAGCAATAGTTGTGGTCTTTTGAAACCTGAAGGGTATTTCCCTCTGTTAAGCTTCCGTATAGGGTGTCACGTTCAAATCCTTTGCCGTTAGCGGGACGGAAGAAGGGATGGGATAGGGATCTTCCTGTAGAATCATTGAATATGTACCCGTAATCGTAGCAGGCGGATTCATCTGACTTGAAGGAGTAGGAGTCTCCGTTCTTAAACAGACGCATCTTACTGATTTCTGTAACGGGCATATTGTATTTTACGGGATTGCGCGTTTTTCCGTCAACGAGAAGATCCTCTCCCAATATATTGGGATCAGGGGTATTGGGATCCGTGTGATCGGGCACTGCCTCCCAGAAATGGGACAGCATATAATATGCCATATCGTGACAGGTCTCTACCTGATTCCAATGCAGTTGTCCGCCGTTTTCAGGGGGTACGCACTTTGCAATGGTATCATCATAGCCGTTTGCCGTGTAGCTCAGGCCATTTCCGCTTTGGATCTTATTGAGAAAGAAGGGATTCATTTGATAATTGAAGGATCCCAATCTTGTCTTCTGAGAGAGATGATAGGCGATATAGTCTACCGTTGCCCGGGTATATACTATCTTGCCGTCAACCAGAGTATCTTCTACCATTCCCACCATGGCAGTGCCGTTATCTGCAGCATTGCGATCCTCCGGCTCGCCGGGGAAGGGGACCTCGGGATTCGTATTATGTTTTGACCAGCTGCCCTTGGCAAGGAGGTAAGGGGGATAATCGGATGCACACTCGAACATTATGCCATCTCCCCGGAAATCCAGGATCTCTACGGGAATATCAATATATTCCAGAGTGCTGTCCGACAGCTTCAGCTTTGCCATACTGTTCCGAACATTCTCCGTGTGCGTGGCAATGGTCGTTTTGTCGGCGGTGCTCACAGAAGACTGTTGGCTGATAGTCGTATAGGCACTGACTGCACCGGAAATCGAATTCAGGAATGTGTCATAATCATCTGTGTTATACCGCATCCCATCGGTATTCTCTCCTATTTGACCTACTGCATTTACAAGGAAGCTTCTCAGATTCTTCAAATCCGTCTGGGTACTGGTGGCCAAGCTGTCAACCAAGCTCCGGGCTTCACTGAACTCCAGAGCATAGGCATCCGGGACCCCCATCACAGGCACCAGACCCAATACCATGACCAGTGCCAACAAGAGAGACACCAACTGTTTGCCGAAAAATGTTTTCATTGCAGTAAAACCTTCTTTCCGTTATAATTGAGTATCATTAAGCAATCCATTTGCACGGCATTCTCCGCAAATGCATACTATACTCATTATATAATATCATAACTCATTCTCCCCAAAAAAGCAAGATTAACTTTCCTTTTTTTTCCATAACTGCCTTTATTTATGGGATTTTCGAATGATTCCTATGATTTTTCTTTTGCGAAAGCGATTGTGTCCGACTTGATCTTCTTTTCCCCGGTTTTTCTTTCCCAAATAGGATCCGATCATTCCCCGTAACTTTCAGGATTCAGCCATAAAATACTTGCTTTTTTCCCTACTTGGTGATATATTTATCATGTTAATTTGTATTCAATTTCCGAAGAAGCCCATAGGCGCAAGTCTATGATTCTTCCCCCACTGTAAAGGAGGAAAATATGGAAAGAAAGAAAGCGACTCTTACCGGCTCCATGGTAGCACTCGTCACCCCCTTTAATGCTGACGGCTCTGTTGACCACGGCAGACTCCGGGAACTGGTCAACTGGCACGTAGATATGGGTACCGATGCCATTGTAGCTTTAGGCACTACCGGCGAAACCGCTTCCACCACTTTGGAAGAAGATATTAAGACTCTGGAAACCATCATGCTGGCCGCCAACGGTCGCATCCCCATCGTAGCCGGAAGCGGCTCCAATTCCAGTGCCATGATGCAACATAAGAGTGAGATCTATACCCAAATGGGCGCAGACGCTCTCCTGTGCATCAGCCCCTATTACGTCAAGACCAACGAAGAGGGCATGTACCGCCATTTCATGATGTCGGCAGAGAGTAATTCCGCCCCCATCATCCTATACAACGTCCCCGGTCGCACCGGCTGTAAGATCTCCCCCAATGTTGTCCGTCGCCTTTCTACCCACCCCAATGTTATGGGTATCAAAGAGGCCAGCGGTGACATGAGCTACGCCATGGAGATCGCCCGTTATCTGTCCGATGACTTTGCCATGTATTCCGGCAACGATGATATTACCGTCCCCCTCATGTCCATCGGTGCAAAGGGCGTTATCTCTGTCTGGGCAAACATCATGCCTACAGAAGTCCACAACATGGTAAAGGATTATCTGGAAGGTCGCCATGGACAGGCTCTGGAAACCCAGCTTCGCTATCTGGATCTCATTAACGGTCTGTTTATGGAAGTCAACCCCATCCCCGTGAAAGAAGCCATGAATCTCATGGGTCTAAAGGCCGGTCACTACCGTATGCCCCTGTACCCCATGGCAGAAGGCAACCGAGCAAAGCTCATTGAGATCATGAAGGCCGCCGGCCTGCCCGTGGAGGGATAAGGATGAAGATTTTTCTGAGCGGCTACGGCCGTATGGGAAAAATGCTGGAAGAGTTGGCCGTAGAAAAGGGCTGGGAAATCGTCGGTTGGGCAGACATTACCTGCCCCGAACGGTATGACACCGCCCCGAAAGCCGATGTGTGCATCGACTTTTCCGGCGTAGGGGCTCTGCCTAAGGTGGCAGAATATGTCCGTCGCACAGGCACTGCTCTCGTCAGCGGTACCACAGGCTATACGGATCCGGATTTCGTTCTGTTGCAAGACCTTGCACAAAATGTCCCCGTGATCTGGGCTTCTAACTATTCTACGGGCATTGCGGTTCTCCGCCGGATCTTACGGGACTATGCCCCCGTTCTGGCAGATTGGGACAAGGAGATCTTAGAGCTCCACCACAACAAGAAGATCGACGCCCCCAGTGGCACTGCCAAAACCCTGCTCCAAGAATTAGATCCTGACGGCACCGCCACTGTGATCCACGGACGGGAAGGCATCTGCGGTCAACGGAGCAAAGGAGAGATCGGTGTTTTCGCCCTCCGTGGAGGCACTGTTGCAGGAGAACACAGCGTGTTGTTCTTTGGAGAAGACGAACGGTTGGAGCTGACCCATAAGGCAAGTTCCCGTCGGATCTTTGCCGCCGGTGCTCTCCGTGCCGCGGTCGCCCTTGTAGAAAAAGCCCCCGGCTATTACAATTTAGAAGAACTTATTTTTACAGAAGGATAAGAATATCATATGGAAAAAATCAGACCCCGTACCTTATCGGGCTTTATGGAGCTCATGCCCGCACCTCAAAAACAGATGGAACGGATGATGCAGATCCTCCGTGACACCTACGAGCTCTACGGTTTCACCCCCTTGGATACTCCCATATTGGAATCCTCGGAAATCCTCCTTGCAAAGGGCGGCGGCGAAACCGAAAAGCAGATCTACCGTTTCCAAAAGGGTGATAGT
>JAZSAO010000063.1:0-4139 GCA_045601945.1 Faecousia sp.
GATCTTTTCTGCACCGGTAGTCACTAATAGACATACCACTCTGCCACCGTCCAGTGCAGGAATGGGAAGCAAATTCATCACACCTAAGTTAATGCTGATCACTGCAAAGAAATACAGTACATTCAGCAGTCCCAAGCCTACGGTTTCCGACTGAGTGCCGGCCTCTGCCACGATATCCACAACGCCTACGATGCCGGATACATTCTTTACAGATTCCCGTCCGCTGATCAGATCTCCCAGAGACATCCAAACCAGACGGCCTACATTGATCGACTGCCGCCATGTATAGGACAGAACAGTCCCCAGAGTTTCATCCTCATAGCCACCGATAGAGAAGCCATACAGGACACTCCCATCCTCAGCGACCAGGTCCCGCTTCATTTCCACGTTCTCAAGGAGAACCTTTTCTCCGTTTCGGATCACAACGATATCATGGATCCCTTGGGGGTTTCGATCCAAAAGATAGGTTTCGTAGCCACGAACCAGAACCTTTCTGCCGTCGATCTTATAGAGTTCATCCCCTACTTGGATCTGCTGTGCAAAGGGTCTGCCTTCTTCGATCTTCGTTACAGTGGATTTGGGCAGAGTTCCCTGTGCGGAGATGCCTACAAAGAAGAGCATCATTAAGAACCCCAAGATGAAATTCATCGTTGCACCGGCAACCAAAATCACCACACGCTTCCAGACCTTAGCCTTGGAGAAGGCCCGGCTGTCGTCACTGTCCCCATCTTCTCCTTCCATGGCGCAATAGCCACCTAAAGGGATGCAACGGAGGGCATAAAGGGTCTCTCCCTTTTGCTTCTTCCAAATCGCAGGGCCCATAAACAGAGAGAATTCATTGACTTTGACCCCACTGAGCTTGGCAGTAATAAAATGTCCAAACTCATGAGCAAGGATCAGGATCCCGAAGCACAGGATCGCCACGAAAACATAAAATACAGTCATCAAAACAAATCACCTCACAGGAGATTACCAACAATGGCTCTTGCGGCTCTGTCTGCGTCCAAAATCTGTGTCAAGTCCGGAGTTTCCACAAAGGGCACGCCATCCATAGCCCCACGAACCAACCGAGGAATATCATAAAAACCGATCCGATCCTCTAAAAACAGAGCAACCGCCGCCTCATTGGCACCGTTCATCACGGCGCAGGCAGTACCGCCCCGCATTGCCGCCTCTTTGGCAAGAGCAAGGCAAGGGAAGGCTTCTTCATCCGGTCTATGGAAGGTCAGGTCACCACAGGTGAACAGATCCAGAGGCTCCGCAGGATTCTCCACACGGTTGGGATAGGTCATAGCCAGACGGATGGGTACACGCATATCGGGAACCCCCAGCTGTGCCATCACCGCACCGTCACGGAATTCCACTAAGGAATGGATAATGCTCTGCCGATGGATCACCACGTCTACCTGATTCAGAGGCAGATCGTACAGTCGCATGGCCTCAATGACCTCTAAGCCCTTGTTCATGAGGGTAGAGCAGTCAATGGTGATCTTGTTGCCCATTTTCCAGTTAGGATGGCGGAGGGCGTCGGCTTTGGTAATGTGCCGTAGTTCTTCTGCCTTCTTGCCGAAGAAGGGACCACCGGAGCAAGTCAGGATGATCCTGCGGATCTCTTCCTTTCCGTGGGATCCCATAAGGCACTGGAAAATAGCGGTATGCTCCGAGTCTACGGGAACGATCTCCGCACCGTATTCTTTGGCAGCCGCCATAACCAGTTCACCGGCGCAAACCAGAGTTTCCTTGTTGGCAAGGGCAATGCGCTTCTTCTTAGCAATGGCCGCAAGGGTAGGTCGTAGACCCAGCATACCCACTACCGCTGTTACCACGGTGTCGGCACTTTCATATTCTGCGGCGGCAATGAGACCTTCCATCCCCCACATAACACGGGTATGGTCTCCCAGTTCAAAGGCCAGACGGTCTGCCGCCTCTTTGGTAGACATGACAGCCAGTTCCGGCTGAAACTGCCGACACTGCTGTACCATGAGTTCTACATTGGTTCCGGCGGTCATAGCAACCACCTTGATGGGTAATTGCTCCACTACCTCCAAGGTCTGGCGACCGATAGAGCCGGTAGAGCCTAAAATAGAAACATTTTTTGTCATATCATTTCACCGCAAAGGGGATCAACAGCAACAGCAGCTCTACCAAAGGAGCTACCATCATGGTGCTGTCAAAGCGATCCAAAACACCGCCGTGACCGGGCATCAGGTTGCCGTAATCCTTAATTTTTACCTGCCGCTTAATGACGGACAGAGTCAGGTCTCCGATAATAGAAGCCCCTGCGCCTAAGAGTCCGTAAATTGCAGCATAAACATAATTGACCTGTGTAAAGCCGAAGCACTTGTTCAGAAGCAGAGTATAGCCTATCATAGCAAGGACATTGATCAGGGCACCACCGATGGCACCTTCTACAGTCTTCTTGGGGCTAATGACGGGAGCCAGCTTGTGTCTTCCCATGGCTCTGCCTACAAAGTATGCACCGGAATCGGCCACCATAGACAGGAGGAATGCTACCAGAATGTAAAACACTCCCCCATCCATACTGCGGAGCCGTACCAGAGCACCGATCATAAAGGGATACAGGAATCCTGCAAAGAGAGCGGCGGCAAGGGACTGCACCTTCACTTTTCCGTGTCCTGCCAACAGTTCACAGAATAAGATCGTGGCATAGAGGAAGATCCCTGTAAGGGCGGAAAGCCACAGCTTCTCCCCTTCCAAAATCCCACAGCCCTTCAGCCAAGACCACATAACCACAGCGGCGGCCATAAGGGCGGTAAAAAACACTGCTCGTTTATTTTTCCATAGTCTGGTACGCCAAAGCATTTCGTAGGCGGCTACCATACAGGCAAGGGCAAACAAAACCGCCGTACCCAAGGGGGGCAGGAATAGAACAATTGCCAGAAGAAGGGGTAACCCAACCACAGCAGTTAAAATTCTGACCAGCATAATTATACGCCTCCAAAGCGGCGTTTACGACTATTATAAGCCGCAATTGCCTTTTCTAATTCTTCCGGACCAAATTCCGGCCATAAAACATCTGTAAAATAATACTCTGCATAGGCACTCTGCCACAGCAGGAAGTTGGAGGTCCGTAGCTCACCGCCGGGACGGATCACCAGTTCCGGATCGGGAACCCCTTGAGAGTACATGAGTTCGGAGAGCATGGACTCGGTCAGGTCCTCCGGCTTGGCCTTGCCCTCTGCGCAAGCCTGTGCAAAGCGTTGGGCTGCTCGGACCACCTCGGCTCTGCCGCCGTAGTTCAGGCAGAAATTGACCTGTACGCCCTCATACTTGGCAGACCGCTCCACAGCTTCCCGTGCCTCCTTCTGCAAGGCAAGAGACAGACGGCTTAAATCACCGAAGAAGCAGAAGCGGACCTTGTTCTTCTCCATGTCACGGATGGCTTCCCGGAGATAATTCTCCAACAGTTCCATAATGGCATTGACCTCCTCCTCGGGCCGCTTCCAGTTCTCCGTGGAGAAGGCATAGACCGTGAGATATTTGAGACCAATGGACTTTGCGTAGTTTGCAATGGTACGGAAGGCCTCGGCTCCTACCTTATGTCCTGCCTGACGGGGCAGACCACGCTTCTTTGCCCAACGGCCGTTACCGTCCATGACGATGGCAATGTGAATAGGTACCGGTCTGTCCGCCGCAACCTTGTTTTTCTTTTGAAATAACTTAAACATAATCGGATCACTCCATATATGTATTGGATTTGAGCACCAAAACACAGTTTGTCGAACCGTTGGTTCGTAATGAATAATGAATAATTGATGTGTGGCTACGCCACGGATTTAAATGGTCAGATCACAGTTTATCAGTCTGTTTACCAAATTAGAATCAGCCCTTGCCTCTCCAATGGGAGAGGTGCCGCGACTGCGGCGGAGAGGGCAGTAGGCACCTAAAATTTGAAAAAATCTATGGTAGTAGGCACCGTTTTCTGCTCATCATCCTACGGACTCGGTATGTTAGGGGTAATCCCTACTGCCCTCTCCGCCCTTTGGGCACCTCTCCCATTGGAGAGGCAAGGGCTGATTCTAATTTGGTAAACAGACTGATAAACTGTGATCTGACCATTTAAATCCGTGGCGTAGCCACACATCAATTATTCATTATTCATTATTCATCAGCAACGC
>JAZSAO010000064.1:0-15812 GCA_045601945.1 Faecousia sp.
GTGCCGTGGAATACCGCGGTAACGCTGTCATTCATCTGCACCGCCGTCATGCCTTCTAAAACGAAATAATAATAGTTTCCTTGAAGCTTCGGGAGAAGTTTAACTTCTCGCTCCCCTTTCAGCAGATTTCCTTCATAGACAGGAATTTTACATGACAGATATAGGGTTTCCGGATCATAGTTTGCCAGACTTTCTGCCGTCACAGCATAATTGATGGAAATATCACTTGCCAGATTCAAGCTATGACCGATCCGTAAAGCCGTCGTCTCAATGGGATCCGGATTTTCCTTTCGACCGCAGGGACAGATGCCATCAGTAAAGCTATGGCTCTCCTCTGCTGTAAAGGCACAGCCGGAGCAACTCGCTGTATGCTGTTTTCCCGTGATCTGAGCATAGGTCAGGCTATGAGGAATCTCTTCATAGGCAGGGTAGAGTTTCCAATCCCTTGTAACAGAACCGGTGTCTACAACCTTTCCTTTTTCATCTACCCAAGAACGGAACTTATAATGGAAGGATGCATCCGGTGCTTTCGCAGGAACTTGTCCTGTAAAGGTCCCAGCCTCACCGTTTAAAACCTCCTGCTCCCCTATAAGTTTCCCTTCACAGTCATACCACTGCACCCTGTGCATGGGGATCGGAAGCTGATTTTTCTTCCCGACGAAGAAATAATCATAAGTAATCACACCCAATTCCGTATTACTCTTACTGGTTGCACCGTAAAGATCCATACGGAAAGCGGTGATTTTCTCTTCCTTCTTCATAGACTCCGGAACAGGGATGGTCATGGTGATATACTGCTGCCCCTCGATTTCCTCTTCTGTCAGGGTTCTTGCGCCGATCCACCGCAAGGTATCCTTGCCGTTGATGTGAGATTCTTCGTTGCTATAGTAATACAGGGACATTTGGGTCTTTGTATAGGGCACAAAATTTTCCAGCTTAAAGCGGAACTGTATGTACTGGGCATCACGGGGAATATATCTCAGGGGCAGACCTTTTTGGAGGGTTCGGCTGGTCTGTACATAGGTATATCCCTTTGCATCGGGCTTCATGGTTACGGACATGGTGCCGGCTTCTCCGTCCATGACCGGCTGAGTAGTCAATCCGCTCCAACTCCATACATTCTTACCGAAATGGAAACCGCCGTAGGCCTCGGCCTCGTAGCGCCCCTTTGCCTCCGGGGTATCCGCAAAATCGAAATACAGCCCTGCAGAAGGGGCGTGGGCCTCCGGTCCCACATAAATATAATCGATGTCGATTTTTCCCACGGATCCTTCTGCCTTGGCTTTCACGCCACGGAAGCGGAATCCCAAGGATTTAATATAATCCGCATCCTTAAACTCCTGTGGTAATTCCATCCGTAGGGTCTGATATTCTTCCCCAAGGGTAAATTTCAAGGCACCTTGCGCATATCGGGTAGAAACTCCGTTTTTCTCCGCACAGTACAGCATAATAATGATCGGTTCCTCTCTGGGTGCCTTCACTAAGGCCTCTGTGCGGATTCGGATTTCCAGAATTTCTGCATTTTCCGGATGATAGGACAAGGGATGCTGAAGCTGGTTAGACCAGGGATAGGTTCCGCTTTCTGCAGAGGTCTCTAAATAGGGGCCGTAATGCTCATTGACTCCCAAGGTGTCAAAATAATCCGTTCCTGCATAGACAGACAGAACCCCCGCTTCATTGTCAATGGTAATTCGGGAATCTACGGTGTCACTGCAGGTGCTTGCCCAAGCAGCCCCTTCTTCTGCATCGTAGTCGAATCCTCCGTAAGCACCCCGATCATACCGCAATGCCGCGGCATCGTCGTTAAAGTCAAAATACAGATGATCCGTTTCCGGCCCGATATAAATATAGTCCACAGTCACAGACCCTTGGCGCATACTGTCAAAAACGATCATAATGCCTTGGATCTGCTCATAGGTCACAAACTTACTCTTCCGCAGATCAAAGGTCATGGTAATGAACTTCCCTTCCAGCGAGCCACCGTCCAAGACCTCCTTAGGCAGATCCATCTTCAGGATCTCTCTTGCGGGGTTGGGTCTGGTCGCCGTATCTGCTTCACTGCTCCAGAGAGAAGAGCCCTTAGGCAAATAATAGAGGGTAACGCCTTGGGCATAGGGGCCGTATTGTACCGCGTTGTCCAGTTTTAGACGGATCTGGAAAATCTCCGCCTGTCGCGGATCATACCGCAGGAAATCTGCATAACTGTCCTTCGTATTCCATGCAAAATGTCCCACCGCATCGGATGGCTCAATATTTGTATTAGGTACAGGTTTCCCGGAACCGTCATACAGGGTGGTGAGAGGCGTAGACAGGAATCCGTCTGCAATGGTAACTGCCTTACCGCCTAAGTTGCCTGTTGCCCAGTGGTTTGCGTTGCTGTAATCCATGTATCCGTAGAGGGAACTGCTGTAGCGTTCCTTGTTCTCCGGTTCAAAGTCGAACATGAGATATTGAGGTGCTAAAACCGCAAATTTTCCACTAAGAGTCCTTCCCCCTACACCATTGAGATTCAGGGTCAGAACAGTCTGAGAACCGCCCGTAACAGTGATCTCCGGGTCAAGATCTTCGGCGTGAAGCTGTCGTCCGATGGTGATCTTCAGGCTATTCAGACTTTGGGTGGGATCACAAGCCGAAATATTGTATAAACCGGATTCTTCCCGAATCATAAGGATACAGGGCTGATCTACGGTGATCTCTCCATAGCTGCCCTTCTGCCAGAATACCATAGCGGTAATGCCTAAGGTATGTTCCCGAATCACATGAACCTTCTCGTTGGCGCATAGAACAGAAACGTCCGGTCGATTGGAATATGCTTCTGTTTCTTCCGCTGTCTTTTCCGGTAGCATCACATAGGAATAGGTTCCGTCTTGGGGCTTGCTGCCGTGATCCATCCAAAGTTCAAAGAAGCTATGCTGCTCTGTTCTGGGTGTAATTCCTAAATAATAGGCATTGTAGTCATCATTGGTATTGTTTCCATCGGCAGTGGACCGGCGGAAAGTTTTGTTCAGCCCTACTTTTCCCCCTTGTGGGAAATAATATCCGCCGAAATTCTCCTGATGGATCCATGTAGGATCTGTATAGGTTTTAGGCGATGCAAAGGCATTTGTCTTTTCCAGCAGAACGCCGTCTACCAGAATGTCTTCGGTGCCATAGGTCGTTGTTCCGTTGTTTTTTGTTGTCTCTAACAGTTCCCGATTGTCCACATAGGTATAGATAGCCCCGTCTCGGGTAGTAAAGTCAATGTCCGAACCCACACAGACGATCTCATCATCGAACATAAAATAGGATTTCTTTGCCTTCAGGTCAGAAGCAAAGATCTGTTTGGTTTTATTGTTCTCTGCCCACTCATCTGTGGCTCCGGACTTGTTGATATATTGGGTCTCTGCATCAGACTCTGCTTGTGTCCAATTATAAGCTTCAAAATCCATGGCTGCGGCAATAAATTGGGCGTCCATTTCTACACCGCCTACAAAGGCTCCTATGGACTGGCCTTGGGGATTGGTGTTTTTCTTCCATGTCTCTTTTTTGGTTGCCGTGTCATAGGTGTAAGTCATACCGGGAAAATAAGGCAGACGATTAGACCACGGATCTCTGTTTTTTTCGGCCTCTGCTTCCTCTGTGGTACCGGGAACACGGTACATATTGGCAAAGCGCTGATATTCTTCTCCGTACTGGTCATAGCCGTAGGTGGTAGTATCGTTATACACATAAACCATACCGTCACCCGTAAACCAGCCGTAACGGTTCCGCCCGTTAATGCTCTCATAGGTAGCCATTCGGTTAGAACTCATAGCAAGGCCAACAGTATAGCCCTCTCGATGCTGGACAGCCCGATCGGTCATATATCGCATGGCTCCATACAGTTCTTTATCCGCGGGAATATCCTGATCAAATACCGCTGTTTTCAGAATATTCACTAGATTCACATCCCCGATGGCACTTGCATATCGTTTATAGGCATTCCGAGTTATTTCCTCGGTTTCTCCAATGATAATGTTTCGGACAAACTGCTTCAGTTCCAAGTCCTCCTTCGGGCCAAAGCAACCGATCAGCTTTAATGCTCCCTTGAGAACTCCCGGCCCCATGGACAAGCTACTCTGGGGCTCTCTGCCGTTAGACTGTGCCATAATACCGCAATCCAGCATCACGGGCTTAAATACGTCCATGATCCAGTGGAACTGGTTCATGGTGTCTTTCGTCACAGGTGCAAATGCCGTTCCGGACAGAACGCTATAGGTATTGATCACACGGGAAACCAGAACTTCGATACCATACCTGCCTTCCATGGCATAAAAACCGTGGCAAACATAAGAGCCATCCTCCTTCACACCATCAGAGAAGGTCTCGTCATCCGTCATAAAATAGGCCAGATTGACCTTCGTTTCCTCCATCAAGGCTACATCCTTGATGATGGGAGCCAGAACCGGCATGACACTGACTCTGGTACGGCGGTTTTCCATTTGGGAGGTAGGATTGCTGTGGTTGTTGGGACGAATCCGATTCACGAAGGAAATTGCTGTGTTTGCAAGGGTCTGGGCCGTCTCTTGTTCCGCCTGTGTTTCATAGGGGTACATTGCCACGAGGATCTTGCCGATCATTTCCGGAACGTTAGAACCCCAGTCCCACCAGTTATAGTTCACTGTGTTATTGGGGCTATGGATCTGGGCATACCACTTGTCATAGTTATAAAAGGTCAGACTCTTCTCCAAGCCGTAGAAGATCGCACTGCGAAGTTCCTTGTTTCCATAGAGAGAAAGGGTCTTAACCTTTCCATCCACATCCCGATAGGAATACTCCGTACCATGAGTCGCATAGGCTCTGGACATATACTGGAGATAGATAAACTGATCCCCCATCTTTGCACTGGGAATGTCTATGGTAATATCCTGATCCCCAAAAATCCGGTTAGGATATTGACGATTCTTTTCCAAATCCAACCAATATCTGCCACCTTGATATCCAAAACCGGAGATCGTAATGCCACTGCTGTTTTTCACGCCCACAATGGCACTGATTTGGGGATCTGACCAATCTACGTCTTCCCCGCCAAAAAAGGTGGCACGATACTTATTGATCAGGAAATCCCACTGAGCATCTGTATAAGTCGCCGCTTCCACCGGGGCAGAAACCACCGGAAGGGCAGATACCAACAGAAGCAGACATAGCAGTAACAAGATCCATTTTCTTTTCACAACAATCCCTTCTTTCCGAAATTTATACTTTCATTATAGTAAATACTTATTCCTATGTCAATCAAAAAACCATTCGACAGCAAATCAACGTCGAATGGTTTTTGAATGTTACACTTATACACCGCAACCTATCTGCGGCCACGCCGCAGACCTTTTTTGGGTGCTTTTTTCTCCGCCTTTTTTCTTTAGAACAACCGCCGTTCTTGCAGGTAGATACAGTTCCAAATATGCTTGTCCGTCAAAGACCTTTGTGGGATAGTTCATATGCTTGATCCGTTCCCAGCCACCATAGGTACTGTCGTCGGTGCAAAGTACTACCTCATAGTCTCCCCCTTGAGATACAGGAATCAACACATTCTCAAGAGACATATCCGGGGCAAAATTAAAGGCAAAAATCAGCCCCTTCCGCCGGAAAACCAGTGTCTTTTCCGGTTCTTTGTTTAAGAGTAAGTCTCCCATCCGCTGGTCGAAGAGACGATTCTCCTTGACCAAGGAGATCATGTCCTTATCAAAGAATTTCAGCCAGCTGTACTTTAAGAATCCGGAGTCACCGAGGCTCCACTGCCTGCGGCAGTAGTGATAGCTCCATCCGTTCCCCTCTCTGGGAAAGTCGATCCATTCCGGGTGTCCGAACTCATTTCCCATAAAATTGAGATACGCTTCTCCACCTGCAGAGATGGTAAAAAGACGAATCATTTTGTGCAGAGCAATGGCGCGGTCGATCACAGGAGTATGACAGCCCCGATCCATGTCCGTATACATGGCTGCATCCGCTAAGCGGAAGATCATGGTCTTATCCCCTACCAGAGCCTGATCGTGGCTCTCTACATAGGCAACAGAGTCTTCTCCCGGTCTGCGCAGGCACATATCGCACCAAATCTTATAGATATTCCAATCTTGATCCTGCTGTTCTTTTACGGTACGGATCCACAGATCCGGCAAGCCCATAGCCAGACGATAGTCAAACCCAATGCCACCCTCTGCAATGGGTAAACACATTCCGGGCATACCGGACATATCCTCTGCAATGGTGATGGCTTTGGGATTCACCTGACGGATCAGTTCGTTGGCAAGCTGTAAGTAAGCAATGGCCTCCACATGGGTGTTGCCCGAGAAATACTTATGGTCATTGTCAAAGCTGACCCCTAACCCATGGTCGTGATACAGCATGGAAGTAATGCCATCAAAACGGAATCCGTCAAAATGATATTCCTCTAACCAGAATTTCAAATTACTCAAGAGGAAATGGAGAACCTCGGTTTTCCCGTAGTTAAAGCACTTCGTCCCCCATGCCGGGTGATCACCCTTTGCCCCTGCGTGGAAAAACTGCCATTCCGTCCCGTCAAAGCAGTTGATGCCTTCTGCCGTATTTTTCACTGCATGGGAATGGACCAGATCCAGTAGCACTCGGATTCCCATAGTATGAGCAGTATTTACCAAATATTTCAGGTCTTCCGGCTTGCCGAACCAAGAGGATGCGGCATAGAAATTAGAAACCTGATACCCAAAGGAGCCGTAATAAGGATGCTCCATCACAGCCATAAGCTGGATGGTATTATAGCCAGCCTCCTTGATTCGCGGCAGGATCCAATCGGCAAACTCTCGGTAAGTACCCACTTTTCCTTCTTCATGAGCCATACCGATATGGGTCTCATAAATCAGCAGCATATCCTCAGCCTTAAAGCCCTCGTCCGTCCACGGGAAAGTCTTATGGTCATCTATGACCTCGCAGGTAAAAGCGTAGGTCTTAGGATCCTGCACCACCCGACGAGCATACAGCGGAATATGCTCTGTGCGAGTCAGATTGGCATCCACAACCGTCTTGACCTTACATCCGTCCCAGAGGGCATTGTCTCCCTCTAAAATCAGTTCCCAGTTGCCGTTGCCGATTTTCCGCAAAGGATGGGATGTGGGATTCCAGTTGTTGAAATCTCCCATCAAATACAGTTGGAAAGCCGAAGGTGCCCATTCTCTGTAGACCCATTTTCCATCTAAATGATGGATGCCGTAGAAATGGTGGGCGTTGGCAAAATCATATAGACTCTGTCCTTGGGACACCAAACGATTTTTGGTATTCCGGTACAGTTTCATTCTATAGTCGATATCTCCCCGGAAGGGCGCAAGCTGTGGATTGTATTCCAAAATCTTATAGTTCAAACTAAAACCTCCTGTAAAGAACAAGGTCCCAACACAAAGTAAAACACAACTATATTATAATGGAAATCCCCCCAATATGCAAGACCCACATTTTTCCGTTTTTAAGCATCCAATACACGTTCAAATCACAGTTTATGTTGGAAATAGGCTGCTTCCCAATGGAGAAGCAGCCTACACTCGATTCTATGGGTTTATCCTTGGGGATTTAAGACAACACCCACAAAGATGGGCAGGTTGGTATTCCGATCCAAGATCAGGAACACAAAAGGTCTATCCAGAATCACAGACCATTCCTCCACAGGAGCGCATTCCTCTACAATCTCTACCTTGGTAGCTGCGGCAGCCTTAGTTCCCTCTTCATCTACAGTAATATGTGTCTTATGAAGCACATCCCCAATGCAAATATTTCCTCGGGTGCTGCGTGCCATAGAGGAGAAATCCGCGCCGGCTCCGTCAAAGGCCCGTTCCACCCCCAGAGATTTCAACGTATCGTTCATAGAAATCTCATAGTCAAAGGAAAATTTCGGGATCCCCACCTGTCCCCCCATGCCGGTCATAGGATTATCCAAGAGAGCGAGAAGGGTTTCAGGGGTCAAGCTCTTTACATAGTCCCCAATATCTACATTTTCCTTAGGAAGCAAAGCGGCAAAGGTATAGCTGCCATCCTTATAGTCCTTTAGGAATCCTGTTGCCATGCTATCGTCTAAATACTGCCACTGCGTGGAATACATCATTTCCACCGGGATTTCTTCACCGGATTCGGTATAGAAGGTTCTCTCCCTTACTTCGTGTTTTTTATAGGGTTTATCCCACTTGGCATCAAAAGCAATGGCATTGAGCAAATACAGCACCGTATCTTTGCTGATCTCATCCACAAGGCTGTCGATCATTCCGTCTGTTTTCTCAGATACCCAGCTATTTATATCCTTCACAGTTTGCCTGTCAAAGGGTGCTTTGTAGATCTGTGCTCCGTAGTAATCTCCATTGGTTTGCAAGAAATCCGCTTCGACCTGCAAGCGGTCCTCTGCATCCCGATACCAAATAGAATTGGCAATGCTTAGTTTGCTGTTTGCCCCATTGGGAAGATCCTTTCCATAGGTATACAGATACTCGTTCAGCAGTTCCAAGGGAATATCCTTGCTGAGGAAAGTTTCCATTTCTTGGCGAGTCTGTCCTGCGGCACCGTTGGCGGTCATTGCCAAAGCCAACTGTACCGATAAGGGTGACAGGAGCAAATTCTCTTTCTCGCCGGTTTCCATGGTGGCACGGAACAGATCCAGTGCAAACTCCATTTGGCTCAGGCGGAAGGCCTCGTCCGCCTCTTTCCCCTGTACGGAACCGGGGCGGATTCCCTTCATAAGATCTGTGGCTTTTGCCTTGGAAACACAGCCTGTGAGATTCAGGAGCATTGCCGTAACCAAAGCCAAAACCATAATACATATCCACAGTCTCTTTTTCATAACCCTACCTCCTTATTCTAAGTTGAAAACGGCCCACATCTCGCACTTGAGACTGTCCTCAGGTGTCTCGTAAACAAAGCACTCTGTTAAAAAACGGCAAGTCCCCTCTTCCGGCAGGTCATATACACCCGTAAGCCTGTAGGTCTTCTCCCGCTCTGCACCGGGTTCCAGAATATAGGCAAGGGCATCAAAAGTCACCGTCTCGTTTACTGCGCAGGATCCCCATTGCCCTCCCTGCAGTTCCTCAATAAAGAAAGAGGACCCGAATATCACATCTTTCTCCGTTTCATTCTTCCACAGAACACGAAGGCTCGTCCCTTCCTCTCCCTGCTCTACAGACAGGATCTCTACAGACAATCCGGGATAATCCGAGTGACTCATCTGTAATGTGGCAGTATCTACCATATGAACCGGAAGGGTCTCCTCCATGGTCTCCGGGATCGTCTCTTCAACAGTGACATCTACAAAAGCTTCTTTCTCCCGTGGCATGGATTCTGTAACAGGCGCATCGGTCAAGAGCCATGCTCCCAAGATCCCTATACACATAACCAGAGGAATACAAGCCATCAGGATCCTGCGACTTCTTTTCTTTCGTAATTTGATTTGTTCTTCGCTTCTGCGCCGGATCTCCGCCATCCGTTCTTCATGGGTTCTCATATTATAACTACCTCCTTTGCAAGGATGGTGCGTAGAGTTTCCTTCCCTCTGTAGAGCAAATTGTAAACCTGTTTTCGATTCTTCTTCAGAACCTTTGCCGCTTCTTCGCAACTCAGTTCTTGGAAATACACAAGATGCAATACTTGCCGTTGTTCCTCCGGCAGCTTGTCCATAGCCCGATGAAGTTCTCGTTTTGCTTCCTCTGCAATCAGCTGTTCTTCCGGCCCCGGTTTGGGATCGGGCAGGGGCAATTCTTCGGACAGTTCCGTAAATTGCAACTTATTTCTATGCTTGATGTAATCCAGCGCCCGACTACGGCCCATCATGAACAAATAGGTTTTCAGAGAATTTCGGAAATGGAACCGGTGCTTATGTACCACAAGCTGGGTAAAAACATCAATGGCAATATCCTCTGCGGCATCTAAGTCCTTTACATAGCCATTGATAAACAGCACCAGACCGTCAAAATACAGTTTTACAATTTCTTGGAAGGCTTCCTCATCACCTTTCAGGTAGCGGCGGTAGCTACTTGCACCGTTATCCATGTGACATCCTCCTTCTGTTTAGGGGTTGTCCTTACCCCTTCACCTATTATACGACCGAAGACCTATGATTACTTCTTATTTTACAAGAAAATTTTGAGAAATGTCAAGAAGCTGCTTGGGAAATTTCCAAAGCAGCTTCCAAAAGGGTTTTATCCTTGCATCGGGATCAGTAGCATCATTCCTTCGGGAATCGGGTCGTCTTCCAAAGCATTCGCCTTACGAATCTCATCCACAGATGCTAAATGCCGTTTTGCAATGATCCATAGATCCTCTTCCCCCTCCATTCTGCGAAGGATCACAGAAGGCCTCCGATCCTTTCTCTCAGGAAGAGGCAAAATCTCCCCACCTTGCAGATTGCGCAGACATTCCGTACCAAAAAAGTCTGCTGTCAATTGCACCGGAATTCGTATCTCAGGATTCGTAGAAGATCCGTTAAAATACACTTCCGTACACTGGACATCCCGTAGGATACAATCACTTTCCTGATTTAATGGCACTTCTGTTTCTACCATGGAGCGGATCTGTTTCCCTCGGAGTGTTCCTGCTCCGTCATAATACAGAACCGAAACCGCAACAGGAATTTGTAAGGCCAAAGTATCTCCTCGCCGTTCCTTCCGCCCTTCCTCCGTCCATTGCCACAGTTCTACCACGGTTCCCATAGGTCCCTCTCCTGTCCATTGGGTCTCCTCTCGCAAGATCCGGGAATCCAGCAAAGGTCTGCACTGCCATTGCTCCCAACGCGGCTCTAAAATCCCATCGGTGCAGTAGGCATCTTCAATGAGCCTTACGTTCCGTGTCTCATAAACCATGCAACGACTATGGACCCCTACTCTAAGGAACAAACGGCGGCTTTCTATCTGGCTGTCAGGTTCCAGTTCCAATTCCGTCACGTGGAGGATCGTCTGTAAGTCTCCGTCCCGTGTTTCTGCGCTGAGATCTACAAACTGAGACAGTGGAATCCTCCAATCATAGGTACACAGCTTCCCCGTAGGATCCTCATACAGCAGGTGGATCAGAAATTCTGTTTTGAACACACCCTTTTCTCCCACGGCTCTTTGCTCCATAATACGGTGCCTAACACAAGATTTTAGCACTGTACCCACAGGTGGCGTGGACTCAGGAAGTTCCAGTTCCT
Source organism: Faecousia sp. (assembly GCA_045601945.1). Classification (GTDB taxonomy): domain Bacteria; phylum Bacillota; class Clostridia; order Oscillospirales; family Oscillospiraceae; genus JAZOXB01. The sequence goes on from JAZSAO010000064.1 coordinate 11,147, forward strand.
CATTGACCGTGAACCGTTTCTCTCCTGTGGCCGTTGGGATCCGCAGGGGGTATTCTGACTGTCGTAACTGCAATGTCTGTGCAGGCTCATCCAGATATCCAACCTTCCACGCACAGGGGCCGTAGACCTCCACTTCCAAGTAGTACCCTACCCGAATGAGCAGCTTACGAGAATTGACCGTTCTTGCATCTATGGTCCCCAAATTGCAGTGAAAAACTGCCGTACCGCCTTCCTGTATACTGTTGAATTCTTTGCGTACCGAAACAGGCACATTTACGGGAATACTATGCACCGTCTCATCCTCTCCTACAAACAAGACGCCGCCTTGTACCATGCCGTTCATGCTGACTCCGCCGGGCAAAAGCTGCATATCCTGTACGACCAACGTACCGAACGTGTCAATGATCCGTTCCACATCCGGACAGTTGACGGGAATGATCACATCTGCCGTTTGCTCCCCCGGAAGAGATTGCTCAAAGATCCTTTCCAGACCCGTCACTTCATATTCCTGAAACGTCAGTTCCAAATCCATCACCTCTTAAAGTTTTTCATTGAATATATATGTCAACTTGGCCACGGTCATGCCACCTATCTTTGTCTGCAACAAAACAAACCACCGATCAAGGCTGCCAGCCCCAGCAAACACAGAATAAAATCCGAACGAAAAAACATGGATATTAACATCCCTGCTCCCAAAGCCATTAAACAAGAACCAAGCATTTCATTGCGTTTACACATAAAACCGCCCCCTGCACAAATCTATGCGCAGGGAGCGGATTACAGAATATAAAATTTATGGGCAGGATCTTACTTCAGTTCCCAGACCTTGATTTCCTTGGCGCTTTCGTAGAGTCTGGCATAACTGCTGTGACGAGTGGCTTCGATCTCACCTTTCTCAAGGGCTTGCAAAACCGCACAATCTCTTTCCTTTAAATGAGCGCAATCGTGATAACGACACTGCCCCAAATAAGGTGCAAAATCAGGGAATGCATATTGTAGATTTTCTTTCAGCACCAATTCCATCTGCTCCGTATCAAAGGACGAGAAACCCGGAGTGTCAATGGCATAGGTATCTTGCCCCAAGGCGTACAATTCCACATGACGGGTGGTATGCCTGCCTCTGCCTAACTTTTCGGAAACCTCGCCTGTTTCAATAGACAAATGGGCATCGAAACAGTTCAGAATACTGGACTTTCCCACACCGGAATTGCCTGTAAAGACTACAGTTTTTCCCCGAATGGCATCCAATAATGCATCAATCCCTTCGCCGGTTTCCGCACTGGTAGGAAAGACCGAAAATCCCGCATGACGATAAATTGAAATCAGCTTGTCAGCACCGTTAAGATCTGTCTTATTGATACACAAGAGAACAGGAACGCCCCGATCTCCTGCAATGGCTGAAACCCGATCGATCAGAAAAGGATCTGTTATGGGATTGGCGCCGGAAGCAAAAATCACCAGTGCATCCACATTGCTGACTGCAGGACGGATAAAGCTGTTTTTCCGCTCTGCAATGGTCTCGATCATGCCCTTCCCCCGTTCCATGGAGAAACTTACCTGATCTCCTACCAAGGGGCTGATCTTCATTTTTCGGAAAATGCCTCTGGCACGGCATTCCACCGTATCCCCTTCGGTCGTGTGGACATAGTAGAAGCCGCTGAGAGCCTTGACGATTCGTCCGTTTCTGATCTGACTCATCCGTTTCCGCCCTCTGTGCCTTGGGTTTCTTGACCGGAGTTTTCCGTAGGAGCCGCAGATTCCGTAGTCGGCTCCGTTACATTTTCGGGAATCTTGCAAAGATAGATGGTAATGGTCGCGCCCTTTTCGATTTTGGTTTCCGGCTGAACGCTCATGCCGCCAACTCTGCCTTCGGGGATATCTTCGTAGAAAGCAGGCTCTCCCATAGACCATGTCAATCCGGCAGCTTCAAGAGTAAACTTTGCCTCCGACTCTGTCATATTCAGAACAGAAGGAACCGTCGTATACTTACTGCCGGTGGAGATATAGACCTTGACGTGCTGTCCCTTTTGCAGTGTCTCTCCGGCGGCAGGCTCTGTACGGCATACCTTGCCTTCCTCTACAGTCTCGCTGTCTTCCAGCAGATCCAGACTCAGCTTTAGATCCATTTCCATGGCCTTTAGCAGAACCTCTGCATTATTCTTGGACTCTCCAACCAGATCCGGCATCTTATTGGAGCCGAGGCTCACATATACCGTGACCTGTTGACCCTTTGAAAGTTCCGCATTCTCTGCAGGCTCGGTGCGGATCACGTAGCCCTTGGGAACGGTATCACTGGCTTCCTCCAAGAAAGAGATCTTTAGATTCAGTTCCATCATGGTCAGCCGCTTTTCGGCGTCTTCCCGAGCCTCGCCTGCCAGCTTGGGCATCTTATTGGAGCCTAAGCTGATATACAGGGTCACATTCTGATTCTTTGTCAAAGTTTCCCCGGCAACGGGTTCCGTACGAACCACATAACCCTTGGTAATCTCATCACTGCCAACCTCTTCGGTCTTGATATTCAGACCCAGTTCCAGAGCCTTGAGATAATCCCATGCATCCGTACCGGGCTGATTGGCAAAATCGGGCATAATATTCGCATTCTTACCCTTGCTGACCGTGAGATAAATCGTACGATCTCGTTTGATCGTATCTCCTGCAGGGGGATCCTGCTTGATAACATAGCCGGCATCATATTTATCACTGTAAGCCTCGGTCACATTGCGAATGTCTACCTTATAGTCGGGGTAATCGGCAGGGTCAATATCCTCTAACCGCATTCCGATAAAATCCTCTACGATCACAGTATCGGACAGTTCTTCTGTAGTGGTACCTGTGGGATCATTGGATGAACCACTGGTAAGGGCAAGCACCAATACCACGATCAAGATCACAAACACCAATGCTGCAGCAGCAATGGCTACCGTCAGATTCCGTTTCCGTTTATCCTCTGCGATTTGTGCCTCTTTGCGGACTCGCTCGGCTCTGCGTTCCTCCGCACTGCGCTTATCAGACTTCTGGGTACGTGCGATCACATACCGTTCTGCATCTGTCCGAGGCGCAGAGGGCTGATTGCCGCTTCCCATACCGCCTTTGTGCCCCATAACGGCCCCACCGCTGAACATGAAGGTAATATCCGGATTCTTGCGGAATTCCTCCATATCTCGAAGCATTTCCGTAGCAGAACTGTAACGCTGTTCTATATTGGAATTCATAGCGTGCATGGTGATCTGTTCCAATCCCAAGGGGATACCGGTTACCAGTTCACTGGGGCAATGGGCACCACCATTTATATGCTGGATGGCAACAGAAACAGGTGTCTCCCCGTCATAAGGTGGCTTTCCTGTCAGCATTTCATACATCACAACACCCAAAGAATACAGGTCACTGCGATTATCCACCATAGAGCCTCTTGCCTGCTCGGGAGAAATATAATGGACAGAGCCCAGAGCCTCACGGGTCAAAGTGCTGGAAGAGGATCCTACTCGTGCGATCCCAAAATCAGCAACCTTAATGCTGCCATCCTTCAGGATCATAATATTATGGGGCTTAATATCTCTGTGGACAATGCCCTTGGAATGGGCGTGTTCCAGAGCCTTGGCGATCTGCAAGGAAAAATGCAGAGTCTCTCGCCAATTCAAGTTTCCCTTCCGTTCCAGATACTGTTTCAGGGTGATGCCTTCGATCAGTTCCATGATAATATAATCTCCATGATCACTGCTGGAGACGTCATAGACCCCCACAATATTGGGATGAGAAACCATTGCAACCGCCTGAGATTCTGCTCTGAATCTACGGCGGAACTCTTTATTTCTGGAAAGTTCATCCTTTAGGATCTTTATGGCCACAGGCCGATTGAGCCGATGGTCCAATGCTCTATATACAACTGCCATACCGCCGGTTCCGATCACTTCCATGATCTCATACCGACTGTCCAGCAGCCTACCTATGTAACTATCCATAGCTACTCCTTATCCCATCGCATCCTATATTGTAGCTGCGACCCGTTCCAAATCGGTGAACGGCTACCGTATTATACATAAAGAGATCAAACTGCCACAAGTACGCAAGTCACATTGTCCGGAGCGCCTCGCTCCTTTGCGATCTCCAGAAGTCTCTGGCAGCAATCATCCTGCCGCACTCCATGGGCTACTTCGAATAAGATCTCCTGATCTGCCATTTCATTGGATAACCCGTCACTGCACAGCAGGAAATAATCACCGCTGTTGACAGGTAAGATAAATACATCGGGAAGAACTTGATCTACCGGGCCAATGGCTCGTGTGATCACGTTCTTTTTGGGATGGTTCTTGGCCTGTTCCGAGGTCAGTTCTCCACGATCGACCATATACTGTACCACAGAATGGTCTGTGGTCACACAGTGAACACCGTCGAGATCAAAGTAATAGGCACGGCTGTCTCCGATATTGATAACCAGAGCCTCTTTCTCTCGCAAAAGTACTGCCACGAGAGTAGTACCCATGCCTTTAAATTCCTCACTGAGCTGAGAATGCTCATAAACCGAAACATTGGCAAGGCTTGCCGCTGAGCGAAGGACTCGTTCCGTTTCTTGGGTGGTCATATCCTCCTTATAAGAGCGAAGGATCTCCTCAGTGAATACCTCACAGGCAAGGCGACTTGCCACATTGCCGGATTTTGCACCGCCCAT
>JAZSAO010000065.1:0-3664 GCA_045601945.1 Faecousia sp.
ACTAGCCTGTTCCTGCGTAGGATAGTTGCAGTACAGACGATCCAGCGTAATGGAATTGGGGTACTTCTGTGCGATATCCAGGTAGGCATATACATGGTCGCTGTGGGCATGGGTATGGATCCATGCATCAACGTGAGGCACCGCCTTTCCGGTGAGGTTGCGTAGATAGGACAGGAGATACAAGGCTTCGTTTCCACGTCTTCCGCCGTCAATGACAATAATCTTACCCTCTGCGGTCTGCATGACGTATGCCATGTTCTGTGCCTGTTCTCCAACATAGCTGGAATTATCCGTCATAACAGGAAGCTGATGGAGAGTCGTGATGCCGGGCATAGCCTTAGCAAGACCTGCTTCCAGTTCCTTTGCGGCGGCTCGCAGTTCGAGAGCACGGGCGTTCAGAGACTTCTGCAAAAGGGAATCGGAAAATACACTGCGACTATTCTGATACAGTTCTAAGGTTTCTGCCAAATAGGAAACAAAGGCGGCATAGCTTTCAGGATCATAGCCGGTATTTCCATTTTCTACATAGGGAAGCATCTCCTTCAGGGCTTTATACAGTTCCAAAGAAACATTGGAAACCTGATACAGATAGAATTCAATAATAAAATCCCGATCTGCATCGTTTCTACGCATTTGGGGACGGGTAGCCGTGGTGAAGTTCAGGCTGTTATCTGTATCGGAGCCTAACCAGTAGGTAAACTGGTTGACACCATTGATGGCCATTTTGTAAATGGTAGCGGTACCGTCTGTGTTAGCTTGGAAGAAATAGGGATAGGTAGCGGAGCCCACCTGCAGACCTTCCTTATTCCCCTTGGGAGACAGATAGCTACCGTTTCCAAAGCGGAGGGTATAGCCGGGATCCTTGGAAGGATCGGGCTTAGTATAAATACGATAGCCTAACGTGGGATCCGTGGAAGGATCCTTGCTGTTGGTCTTCCATTCGTTGTTGGTATAGCTGGCGTAGGTGGTGCCATCCTTGCTGTAATAGGTAATGGAACCGGACCATTTTTGCAGTTGTACCGTATACTGCAAGGAAGTCTGCCCGCGGACAGCGTTGTCGGTAATGCCGATGACCACGGGGGCAAAACCGCTCTGAGGCACATTGGTAGTACTACCGGATGCTCGATGGATCACACCGTTGGTGGTAACCGGTGCGTTGGGGTTAATGGCATAGTAGGTACTGCCGGATTTTACCATCATGAAATAAGTCCCGTTGAGAGAAGCACGGTTGGAAGAGGTAACCGTTTTCTGCTTTGCAATGGGAATGTGGAGATTCTTTAGCTGTGCAGCTACATCTGCAGCAAGGGCAAGGGCCTCACCCTGTTCCCCATAGCGCAGTTCCTTTGCCGCAAGGCGGAGTTCTTCTGCCTTGGCTGTTAGGGTCTCCTGCAAGGTTGCATGGGAGAAAACCTGATAATTGGCACTGTAGAGATCCACTCCCTCTTGCAGAAGGGCTAAAAATGCGCTGTAGCTTTCTTCTGCATATCCTGCACTTCCGCCTGCGACATAAGGAAGCATTTCTTGCAGTGCTTTATATAACTCCATTGCAACGGGAGACAGCTGATACATTTGGAATTCAATATAAAAACCCTTGCCTGTATCGTTCCGACGCATCTGTGCACGGGTTGCCGTAGTGAAACGGTTGGAGTCCTTAGTATCCATACCCAACCAGTAAGTAAACTGGTTTACCCCGTTAATGTGGAGTTTGTATGCCGTAAGAGTCCCGTTGGAGTTGGCTTGGATCATAAAGGGGTAGCCGGTACTTGCCTTTTTAAGAGCCTCGCCGCTACCGTTGGGAACGAGATAATTTTTGTCGGAAAAACGGAGGGTATAGGCTGCATCGGCGGCAGGAATCGGGATGGTATATATCCGGCTACCATCGGTAGTGGATGTCTTGCTGTTGTTTTTCCATTCGTCAAGGGTGTAGGAATAATAGGTGTTCGATGCATCCTTGTAGTAATAGGTAATGGGTTGTCTCCAGTACTCAAGGGTGACGGTGTTTTGCAGTGTGGTCTGTCCGGTAATTCGATTGTCGGACACCGTCAGAGCAACAGGAGAAAAGGCTGTCATGGGTCGATTGGTTGTGCTGTCCTTCGCCCGGTGGAGAACACCCTTGGTGCTAACCGCAGCGGCATGGTTTAGAGCATAATAATTGCTCCCGGATTTCACAACCATAAAATAGGTGCCGGACAGTTCGTGTGAATTACCGTAGTTCACAGTTTTAAGCTGATTCACGGGGATGGGTAGCCCTTGGATTTCGGTCATCAACTTCGCAGCTATAGTGCCGAGATCCTCTGTGGCTCTACGCTCCTCTACTGCAACCGTAACAGGCAACATCCCACATAAAATCCCTACGACCATAAGCAAGGCCAGTATTCTTTTCATCATTTGCATAACCTCATTTCTGACTGTATTTCTGCCGGTCTTGTATAAACTTATTGTATCGGGTTTCTCATTATTTGTCAAGCATACCCATAATACTGTTTCTTGATAAAATGGTTAGAAAACCACTTTATCGCAGGATAAATATCCTGCACCGCCTTAGGCGGAAGAAACAGTATTACACAGCATTTCTTGGCGGCAAAGCCGCCATGCCGCTTATTAGCGGCATAATAAAACGGTCAATCCGTTTTATTAGAAATAAGTATAAAAAACGAATGATACAAGTTTAGGATCAAAAAGGGGGCCTCCGAATCGGAGGCCCCCACAGGATTGGGAATGTTTACTTCTTCAAGAGGTCGAGGACCATAATGACCTTAGCTACCTGTGCACGGGTTGCAGTGCCAAGGGGCTTTAGGGTGTTCTTGCCAACGCCATTGACGATTCCCTCGCCAATTGCCCATGTGAAAGCATCTACAGCGTAGCTGCTGATCGTGTTGGCATCCTCATAAGAAGAAATATCCGTAGTCTCAGCCTTGCTGACATCGTAGCCTGCATAATTGGCATAACGATACAAGAAGGTGACCATCTGTTCACGGGTAACATCGTTATCGGGTCCGAACTTATCGGCCTTTAAACCCTTGACGATATTATTCTCATAGCCCCACAGAACAGCCTCGGTGTACCACTGCCCTTCCGGAACATCCGTGAAGGGATTGTCGACGGTCACTTCCGGAGTCCCTGCCATACGGTAGAGGATGGTAACCAGCATGGCGCGGGTCAGGGTTCTCTCGGGAGCGAACACATCGGTCTTTGTGCCATTCATGAGTTTATGGTTGAATACATACTCTACAGCCTCACGGTACCACTGATTTTCTGGCACGTCGGTGAAGGGGAAGGGCTCGGTCTTAGGCTCTTCGTAACCGCAAACAGTGCAGGTGCCGTTTACCATAGTATGACCTGTTGCCGGAATTTCTTCCTGCTCTGTCAGAACCACAGTACATACGGTGCAGTACCGACCTTCCGTTAAACCGGTTTCTGTACAGGTGGGAGCAGTTCCTTCCAGCACTGCTACGGTATGACTATGGTCGGAGGTAATGACCTCCCTACGATCACGGACACGGATACGGGCGTAGCTGTCATGCTCGATGGCGTAGGTGTTATCATAGGAAGCAACACCGATAACGGTAATAGCCTTACCAACTTCCAGATTCTTAACTTCGTTGTCGGCAGTAATGTAGCCGTCGATAAAGGCTCTGGCTACAACGCCCTCTGCATCAATAAC
>JAZSAO010000066.1:0-6084 GCA_045601945.1 Faecousia sp.
GTGTCGGCGCTGTACTGCAGGGTGCAGGAAACAGGGGTTCCTCCTTCGTAGATCTGTGCAGTTACTACACTTCTCAGTTCCGCAGCCAGAAGGGTATCCACGGTAAAGACATAGGTACCCTTTGCTTCATTATACAGTTTCGGATTTTCGACGATATGTGTCTTTGTGGTTCCGTTCACATCCTCATAGGAAACCCGAAGGGTCAAATCAGAAAGGCTCCCACCATAGCTTGCAGTCCTGAACACAAACTTGATTGCTACTTTGAACTCCAGATTCAGTGCCTTACCTACCCATGTAATAGGGGCATCCCTCAGATCGTTCAAAACCTTGTCTGTATTACCGAAACTTACCGCCTCCAAGTCGGACAAATAAGCCCTTTCCGTAGCGGTCATAGCGGAGTCTGCCAAGGCATCTGTGCGATAGTTCTTAAAGCGCTGTGCCTTTGCACCGTAACGCAAGAGATCTGCGCAGAGAGTCTTGAGACTATCGTCCGTCGTAGTCTTGCCCAATTGAGAATAGGCATAGGAAGCTATGCTGTACTCATCTGTGGAAGAATAGTAAGGCTGTCCGTCCATAGTGCCGTAAAGAGTTGTAGCAATAGAGTCATTCATCTGAACAGCCGTTAAGCCTGTAAGGGTGAAGTAATAGTGATTTCTCTTGTCCACAGGCTCTAACCTTACAGTTCGTGTGCCTGTTTTTTCGTTACCCTCGTAGGTATCTATGATACACTCTACATAGACAGAGTCGAGATCGAATTCCTCTAAACTCTGCTTAGAGATCACAAAGTTGACGGAAATGTCACTTGCCAGATTCAGGGTATGGCTTAGCTTGAGGTTAGAAAGCTCCACAGGCTCTGTAATCTCCCTTGCACCGCAAACGCAAGTACCCTCTACAAAACTGTGCGCTGCTTTTTCGGTATCATTGCAATTTTCACAGCCTACCATATGGAATGCGTAGTCAACCTCAGTGTAGGTGTAGCTGTGACCTAATGCTGATACGGATTCCGTTTTTGTTGCCTTACAGACGGTGCAGGTGTAGGTTTTGACTCCTTCTGCAGTGCATGTGGGTCGGGCGGTGATGCTGCCGCTGTTCCAACTATGGGCTACGTTCTTGCTGTAGCCGCAGGAGCAGGTGCACTTGTGGTTGCATTCATCTACCTTTCCATAGCTGTAGCTGTGAGCTGTGGCGGTATATTGTGCGGTAAAGGTTGTGTTGGCCTGAATGTTGGTCAAAGCCTTGTCCCAGCCCTTGAAGCTGTAGTGATTGGTGTCATCGTATGCCTTGGTAGGGATGGCTCCGGTATAGGTGGCGGTACTCCCCTCTTGAACAGTTTGGGTACATAGAACTGTACCGTCTGCATTCTTAAAAGTCACATCGTACAGTGGCAGAGGGAGAGCATCCTTGGGACCAATATAGATATAGTCGATGGCGAAGGCGGCAGTTGTTCCGTCTGCGGAAAGGATCCTACTGAACTGAGGACGCAGATCGTTAATCTCCCTGATCTTGCCGTAGTTGGCAGTGTTCATAGGGAAGGTCAGGGTGAAGAAGCCCTGATTATTGTAGTTAGCAAGGGGGAATTCCACTTCTGCGGCAGCGGTTTCTGATGGATCGTTCAGATTGTAGTACATATGGAAGGCTGACATGCCATTGGTCTGGGAGCACTTGCCGTTGTCAACCTTGATCTTGATCTGGCAGTAGTCTGCCTTCCCGGGGATAAAGTGTAGGGGCATGGCCGCGGTAGTGCCGCCTGTCTGGATATAGTGGGAAGTTCTGTCTGCTACGTTCTTGGAACTGAAGCTGATGGCCCCGGAATCAATGATTGCAGTGCTCTCGTAATTCGTGTTGATCCACCAGTTTCCCACTTGGTCGAAATGATTTCCACCATAGAGGGAGGATCTGTATCGGAGTTTAGCAGCGACATCGTTACTAAAGTCGAAATACAGCAGATCAGGGGCCGCCATACGGGGTCCTACAAAAATATAGTCAAAGGTGATCTCACCGACGGCTCCTGCTATATGGGTCACATTACTGAAGGTGATCCGCAAGGCATGGATCACATCTGCTGCCTTAAAGTCAGCCGGGACGGTGAGGATTACGGTCTGGTATTCTCCGCTGTTAAGGGATGATGGGGAGAGATAGCCTACCATGGCTTGACTGCTTGCTAAATCCGCACCGTCGTTGTTCTTGCCGTAGTTGATACGGACATTGGGGGCAATGGCGGCATCCATGGTGGTACAGCCCTTCATCTTAAAGCGGAGTACAGCTACCTCTGCGGCGGCAGGATCATACTGCATGGCATTGGCGGTAAGTGTTTTGGTGCGGTCTGAGGTCTGGATATAGGGTACAGTTCCACCATCCTGCACATACATGGTTAGGGTTCCGATGCCGCTGTTTTCATAACGGAGGGAGTCTACACGATTACTGTTGAAACTCCAATACTCCCTGTCGTAGTTGTTGCCGTCATAAATGGAATCGCTGTAGGACTTCCATGCAACTCCGTCTGAGCGGAAGTCCATGAACAGGGAGGTATTCTGTGCCGGACCCACGTAAACACTGTCAAGAGTGATCACACCGTTCTTCCCCGAGGCGCTGGTCACATTGAAGAAGACCGGACGGATGGCGTTGATGCTACTTGCCCCGCGGAAAGCTGCATTGGTAGGAATGACCACGGTTACATATTGATTGCTGTTGAGAGCAGAGGAAGAGAAATTAGCGGAAATGTAGTCGGAATTTACCACACCTGTGGTCACGCCGTTCTTAATATAGTACAGGCGCATCTGGGGTGTGGTGGCACCGGAGACCAAAGCGCAGTTCTGCATCTTGAAGCGGATCACTGCCACATCTGCATCGGAGGGTTTAAAGTTTAGCGGTGTAGCATTGAAGCTGTCGGTACTGCCGATAGTCTGCAGATAGGGATTGTTCTTGCCGCTAATCATGGTAATGGCGGTAGTGCCGATGTCATTATTATTGTAGTTCTGAGCGGAAACATAGTTGGTGTTGATTTTCCAGCCGGCGGTATCGAAGTTGTAGCCCTTGTAGACGGTGTTGGTATATCTGCGCTTATCTGTGGTGAGGTTGGTAAAGTCGAAGAATAAATAGGGCTCCTGTCCTACGGTGAATTCTGCACCGAAGCTCTTACCGTAACTGCCACTAAAATTCACTGTCAAAGTGGTGGTAGATGCAGCATTCTTCACGGTGATTTTGCTGTTGGAGGATACGTGATTAAGCCCTCTGGCAATGGTTACAGTAGCACTGCTGAGTTTGTGGCTGGGATCACTGACTGCCACATTGTAACCACCGTTGTGCTCCCGAACCATAAGGATCATAGGCTGGTTCACGGTGATCTCTCCGTAGGTACCTGCCTTCCAGAATACATAGGCGGTGATGCCAAGAGTCTTTTCCTTAACTACAGTGACGGAGGTTGAGTTGCTGAGGACGGAAACCTCCGGGGAGGAGGCATAGTTCTGTACCTCAGACTGAGTCTTTTCCGGTAGCATCACATAGCTATAGTTGCCTCCGGATGGCTTGCTTCCATGGTTCACCCAGAGTTCTAAGAAGCTGTGGGTCTTGCCATCTGCGGTAACGGCGCTCTTGCCGTTGGTGTCTAAATTGTAGTCATTGACAGTAGTACGGGCAGTTTTATTCAGGGTCACGGATGCGTTAGATGGGAAGTAGTAGCCACCGAAAGCCTCCTGATAAACCCACTTAGGGTTGGTATAGGTCTTGGAATAGCTGTCGGTCTTGTCTAACATGGTGCCGTCTACTACAATATCCTCGGCACCTACCACAGAGGTACCGTTAACAGTGGCAGTTTCACGCAGTTCCATATTGTTTACATAGGTGTTAATGCTGTTGCTGTTGGTGCTGTAGTTGATACCGTTGCCCACGCAGACGATCTCGTCATCGAACATAAAGTATGCCTTCTGGGCTTCTAAGTTAGATGTTAAAACCTGTCGCTTCTGGGTCTGCCCATTGGTGCCGGGGGTGAAGTTGTCATAGATGGCAGATTCCGAAGAGGACCATGTATAGGCGTCAAAGTCGAAGGCTGCCGCAATGTACTGATCCTCTAACTCTACACCGCCGACAAAGTCGGTACGGGGCAGGTAGTGATTGCGGATACTGTTAGGAGTACGGCGAGTGGAGTCTTCCTCTGTAGTGCCGGGGATGCGGTACATATTGGCATATTTATAGAAACCGGTTCCGTAGGGGTCGTAGCCGTAGCCGGTGCGGTCAGGGTACACATAAACCATGCCATCACCGGTGTACCAGCCGTAGCGGTTGCGTCCATTGGTACAGTCGTGGGTAGAGATACGGGTAGAGCTCATGGCAAGACCAACGGTATACTTGTCTGTATGCACGATGGCACGGTCTGTGGTGTAGCGCATAACGGCGTATTCCTCCTCTCGGAGGGCTACGGTATCGTCATTTACCACACGGTACAGGGTCTGCACCATATTCACATCCCCAAGGTTATTGGCGTAGCTACTGTAATGGTTCCGGGGAACCATGTCCTTGATCATTTGCCGCAGTTGCAACTCCTTGGTGGGACCGAAGCAGTCTAAGAGCTGTAGGGCACCCTTGACCAGCATGACACCCTTGCTCACACCGCTATCCTGATATCTGCCGATATTCATGGAAAGGAGCACACCGTTCCGGGTCACATCCCAGAAAGTGGTCAGCATCCAGTCAGCCAAAATTTCGGTGTTGGCAGAGGTAGGCTCGAAGGGGGTTCCTGCAAGGACGGTGAACGCAGGGATCAAACGGTCAATAATGACCTCTAAGCCGTAGGTTCCCTCCATAGAGAAGTAGGTGTGGCAAATGTAAGAGCCGTCCGGGTTCACGCCCTCTGCGCCATTGGAGGCGTTTTTCAGGAAGTCTGTCAGGGCAGTATGACATTCTGTCATCATATTGGCAGCGGTAGTCAACTCCGCAGATGTGCCGGCTTGTGCTCCACGGAGACTTGCCAGCATGACCCAACTCAGCAGACGAACACGACGGTTCTCTGTTAGCAAGGTGGCATTGGTAATGCCGGTAATGGGCTTAACGGTGTTGATCATAGTCTCGCAACGGGAAACCTGATTATAGACAAAGGTTTTAACAGAGCTGTAGCCCTGTTCACCGACTGCCGCGGTGGTGAGAGAGGGGTGAATGGCAAGGAGGATGCGGCAAAGGTGCATAGGAGCATTATACGCCCAGTCCCACCAGTTAAAAGTAGCCATATTGCTCTGGGCTGCCTTCAGAGCGGTTGTGGTATAGAACTTCTGCTCCATAATGCGAATGCCGTAGAGGATATCCTTTAGCAACTCCCCATTCATATAGTATTTACTGCCGGAGGTGCCGTATGCCTGTGCCATGTACCACAGGTAGATGTACTGCCAGCCCATTTCGTTGGGGTTGTCGATGGACTGATCAAAAAGGCCCTTGGTCACACCGGCTGTGCGCATGTCCTTCAGCTTAGTCCAGTAGGTGGTACAGTTGCTGCCGATCTTGGTGACGATGGCCTTAACGGCGGAGTTGTTCATGTCGTTGCTTGTTGTGCCGCAGAGGAATACATTGAAACGTGAGGTTAATACCCTCCACTGTTCCGTAGTGTAGCTTGCAGCTTCCGCTTCCGGGACGCTGATAAAGAGCAAGGGAAGTAGCAGGGTCAGCAGCAACAGCAGGGAGATACATTTTTTCAGCATAAATGACTCCTTTCTGTGTTTCCTTCCTACGCAAAGAGAAAAGGTGGAAACATCTTAGAATTATTTGGATTTCTCCAATTAGTTTACCATCTCTTCCGCTTATCGTCAAGAAAAAGGTAGAAAAACCTATGTATCTTTCCCATATATCCAAAAAATCCGCCATGACTCGTTTCTGCCTGTGCTCTGCCAAAATGCCGCCATGGAGGAATTCTCTCCCTGGCGGCATGGGTGGTGGAATGGTTCTTTATGCGAAGTATGCCTTTGCGCTGTCGGAGTAGGCAAAGAGGGCTTTGCACAGGTCGCCTAAAGTTCCGGTCTTGCCGTTACCATAGGTGTCGGCGGCATATTGCACGGTGCCGGAAACTACGGTATCACCGGACAGGATCTGCACCGTCAGTAC
>JAZSAO010000067.1:0-1569 GCA_045601945.1 Faecousia sp.
GTTAAAAGTTGAAAGTTTCGGTGTGGCTACGCAACGGATTGAAAATCATGGGCTACAGTTCTTCTACAGAAACGCGATTGACAGATTTGCTGCCTTTTGCTATAATTGTAGATATGATGGCAATGTCCTTATTGCCGCAGAACCATGAGGCGGTTTCCATTTCCTATGATCCAAAGTCCCCATTGGGGCAATGATATTTCCAAGGGATACCAGTAGCTTCACTGTCTCCCTATCAAATCCACTTCTAGGACAGAAGAATCACCACGTAGTAGGATACAACGAGGAGGTCTCTATAATGTTTGCCATTCAGACATACAATTTTATAATTGGAACCAAGATCCCTTTTACGGAATTTCCCGGGATCTTGCAGACATTTTTGAAGGAGCAGAATCTCCACTATGAGCATTTCCTGTATTATTTCGAGGACAACTTTGATGGACTTCCCAAAATCATGAAGGATTGTCCCAACATTGGACCCATCCGACTCCGGCAGCAGAATGTGAGCTTTCTCTATATCTCCAACATAGAGGAAGCCACAGCCTGCACCGAAGAAGAGATCCTTCGAGTGGTCCCTAAGATCCACCGCAGGTATGGAATCAGTGAGTCCTATCTCATTTATCAGGGTATCGACTTTTTCGGCAAGACCCTTCCTACCCTGATTCAAGCACCGGGAAATACCCCTCATTGCATCAAGGGCCCCGGCATCACCCTCCATCGGGATGCCGTATTCCCCAGATGGACCAAGATCAGCTTGCGTATTGTAGTCCATGACGGAGCCTGTTCTTATGATCCCACCCCTTATTTCGAAGCCATGCAGAAGCTCCTGCCCGGGATCCGCTACATGGGCTCCGTGGAATGTTGTCTAAGCGAGGAAGAGCACGCTGTCTATGAAGGTCTGAACCAAAGAGCCCTCCCCTTAGTAGTGCAAGCTTGTCAGTATTTTTCGGAGAGGCTCCCGTCTCACCCCGACACTTATGAGGCCGATACCCCGAAGTTTTCCGTTGCTCCCGTACTGAAACGGCTGGGCAAGCTGTACGGCTATACCTATGTCAAATACGAATACGGTTGCTATTTCCTGCAGAAACGCACCGAAAAGGGGCATTATATTTTTCTGGACATTGATGTGGGTCCGATGTTTAGAGCTGTTGCATTGATGGTCCGCTTTATGGGTGCAGGATTTGACCATCGCATCAGCAACAGCATCTCCCGATATCCCCGTAACCAGAAAGAATTAGACTCCCTCATGCTCCAATTCTTCATGACCCTCGCCTCCGCGGAAAAGGAAATCATCCCGACTCTGGATGCCCACTATCCCCCTACCCCCGATTGGTTCGTTCCCATGAGTTAAATCCTCACAGAAGGTGCTGCGAGCCCATACAGACTTGGCATCTCCTCAATATACGAAATTTGTAGAAACATTATCTTTTATACGCAAAAATTCCTCCGTGGATCCGGGTATGATTCACGGAGGAATTATCTATTATATGATTTCAAATACCATAAACAGCCCATACAGCCGGTTTTCTACCGTGCCGGCACCCGGGTCGCCCATGGTACGGGGCACAATGG
>JAZSAO010000068.1:0-5022 GCA_045601945.1 Faecousia sp.
GTAGATGGAGGGTCATGGTGTTGTAGCTGATGATCGGCTCGTAGCCCTGATACCAGGAGCAGTTCATGCCGTCTATGGTAGAATATTGATCGAGCTCAAATTCAGCCGCAAAGGATGTCATACTCAACAACAACACTGTCAGCAAAGTCAAGAGAATACAAATCAATCTTTTCATAATCACAGCTCCCTTATGTTGTCGATGATGCTTTTACTGGCGATTTCACGAATACGGCGTCTGAGGATCAAACTGCATATGAAACTGCAAAGGATGGTCAGAAAAGCAAGAGATGCCAGCATCACCCCTGTTTCCAACAGATTCCGCAAGGCACGAGAGGGTGAATCTATCACTTGAATGAGACCGATGATACCGAACAGACCGGCTGTCGGCACAAAACCACCCCAAACTGTAGCACGGATCTGACCTCTGAAGCAACCCAAAATCGTTCTTGTGTCAGCGCCAACCGCACGGAGCATTCCGATCATCCTTCCCTGACTATGGAGCTGACGGGTGGCAGAGGACACGATCATACCAACGGATACCGTAAAGAACACCGTAATCACAGAACCGAACATCAGGAATGTCTGCCGATTATTCTCCCGGGACTTACGGAACATTTCCACTTGATTCTGCACAGAATGGTGCTCACTCCGCCCGGAGATGTTGGTAAGCTGTCTCATAAGCGTTTCCTCTTCCTCAAGGCTCACTTCATCCACATAGACAGCGATCGTTCTCAAGCCGTCCATACGGAGCTTCATATTTTCCAGCCCCTCCTCCGTGGTAATGATGGCGTTGGTGGTCCAAACATTGGCGATCCGATCCGGAAGTCCTGTAATCACACCGCAAATGGGAAGGGAAACATCGTGACGAGTCACAGCTCCGCCTTCTTCGGTACGGTACAATTGGGTCATAGACAAGGTCTGTCCTGCAGAGAAGGTATCATTCCAAGCAACCAGTTCCGAGGACCACAAAGGATCCTTTGCCGGAGGATGGTCCGGAGAACCGGTATAAGTGGTATAGCTGCCGTTATCAAAGGTATTGATCCATACATTGGGGGCATACATGAGCACCGCCCTTCCCTCATTTATGGCATCTATGTCGATGCCCCCTTGGTCAAGATATTCTCCGAGGGTCGCCATATTCTCCAAATTCAAGTCAACGGTGACAATGGATGTCACAAAGGCATTCCGGTCGAAGCCATAGGCTTTGCAAAAATCCAAATATTCTGCACGGTCAGCATCCCGATCCTCAGAATAGTAGGACAGATTGGGCAGATTCATGGTCATGGACATAGCTTCTTCAAAAGCCCTATCATCCAGCATACCGTATTGATTCATCTCATCCTCTGCATAAACATATCGGGGCACATTGGGTAGATCCAAAAGGATAGGCAGTTTCCGACCAACACAGACAGATCGCACATTGTCAAGAGACTTGATCTGACGGATGCTCTGCACTGACAGGGGTGCAGAATCGTAGGTGGGAATATAATCAATGGAGACGGGGCTGTGATTGCTTAGATAGAAGCCCGGATGATTTTCTATACTATAATCTGCAACACTCATCATAACTTCCACTGTCAGTCCGCAGGTTAGGAGCATCAGTGCAACCAGAAGGGTCGCACCGATCCGACGACCGGGATATAGGCGTACCTGTCGGGAGGAAATGAGCTTTTGAGGATTGAAAACCTGTTTGGTTCGGACTTTCTTACTCCGACGCAACATTACAGTGTCCCGAATTACACTCATGGGCATCAGCTTAGAGGCCCGTACCAGAGGCAGATACCCGGCTGCCAGAATCACTATCACGCTAAATACAGCAATCGGGAGGAGCAGCCATAGCCGGAACTGAAAAGAAAGTCGATCCGGCATCAACATAGACAGGATCCAAGTTGTCACGCAAGATGCACCAATCGCCGGTGCCGAAACCGTCAGAGCTATAATTAGGTTTTCACGTCCAAACATCCCACGGATCTGCCTTCTTGTAGCTCCGATGGCCCGAAGGACACCGATCTCCTCCCTGCGTTTAGAGAGAACACCCTCCATAGCACCGGAGATCCCTACGCAGGAGCTGAGGATCAGTGCGGAGGCAAGAACCCCTATCATTGCGATCAGATTGAACATATCCTGATCTGTATGCTGTATGTCCTCCAGGGAATAGACCTGCACTTGTGTTCCCGAGATGCTCAGACCATACATAGCGTATGCAAGGTCTCCATGGAGATGCTTTTCCCAGAAATGAGACATGGCTTCCGATAAGCTTGTTCCCGACTTAAGCCCCATCATGTAATGAAACGCCATTCTTCCCGAGGAGAATCCCGGTTCGTCCCTGCTTGTAAGGATAGAGGGGAAAAAAGACACGCCGTTATTTATTCTATTGAAATATTCCGACCGATCCGGCAGGATGCCTACGATGGTAAAGGTGCGTGACTCGGCTATGCCATCCACAGGAATGATCTCCAGCTCTACAGTCTGGCCGAGGGTCCAATTTACATCAAGAGTCTCCATAACAGAAGCTTCCGGGGCGATCTCACCGGGCTTTTGGGGCAATCTTCCCTCTATGGGAACCAAATCAACAAGCTCCGCACCCATTTCATCATAATAGCCCAAATGGATGCTGCCATCAGAAACCTGTCCTGTCACATAGGCATGGCCTATTCTGTCATGATCTCCCAAGGCAAGAATATCTTCCTCGCTCAGGATGTCATTATCCATGACCACCATATCCACATTTCCCACCTTTTCATAACGCTTGTCCAATGTGCACTGATACACAGCATAAACACAGAGAACAAAGGTGCTGACTAAGAAGATAGAAAGGAAGATCCCTAATAGCAGACTTACATACTGCCGCTTATTCGCCCTTAGTCTGGCGGTCGCCATACTCGAATAGGACAGCTTTTTCATAAGTTCACCCCGCTATCAGCGGCTATCTGTCCATCGGAAAGTTGGATGATTCGATCTGCCTGCTCTGCTACCTTCATATCGTGAGTCACGAGAACCAGGGTGATACCCAACTCATGGCTCACTGTCCGCAGGAGTGTCAAAACTTCTCTGCCGGCTTTCCCATCCAAATTGCCCGTAGGCTCGTCAGCAAACAGGATCGCAGGCTTATTCGCCAAGGCTCTTGCAATGGAAAATCTCTGTTGCTGACCGCCACTCATAGCACCGGGCAGATGGGATACTCGATCACCGATTCCCAAAATTTCAATAATACGGTTTAGGTAGGCTTCGTCCGGCTTCTTGCCGTCCAGCATCACAGGCAGAAGCATGTTCTCATAGCCGGTCAGCTCCTTTACCAGATTATAATTCTGGAAAACGAAGCCAAAGCGGCGACGGCGCAGAACAGAGAGCTGGTTGTCATTGTACTTGTACAGATCCTTGCCACGGTAGGTCACGGTTCCCTTTGTTGGATTATCTAATCCACTGAGCAAGTGGAGCAAGGTAGATTTGCCACTGCCGCTGGGACCGGTAATGGCTACAAAGCTGCCCTCATCTAGGGATAGGGTCACGTCATTCAGAGCATAAACAGCAGATTCGCCTGTCTGATAGATCTTGCTGAGGTTTGTTGCTTTCAAAATTTCCATGGTAATTACCTCCTTTCAGCCGAGGGGGATCGAACACAGACCGTCTCTCAACAGATTATTTATTGAGAGGCTTTTCGCATTTTTTACAGAGCTATTTTTCGTCAGAGCAAGGAAGATTCCGCAGGGAATACCCATTGGTATTTCCAAGGGATCTGACGCAGCTATGGCGGAAAAGAGCCTGTAAAAAACGGCCTGGGTTCGGTTCCCCTCGGCTTCTATCATAACAGGCGAACCTTTCGTTTATCTTACTTTTACCTTACGAGTTCGTAAGATTGCGATCCAGCATGGGCATGGAGATCGTCATTTTTAGACCCTGTTTCCCGTTCTCCGCAATAATATTCCCGTGATGCCGCTGGATAATTTCTTTCACGATAGCAAGTCCGATACCTGCACCGTTCTTGTTCTGATGCTGTACCCGATAAAACCGTCGGAACAGCTTAGGCAGGTCATCAGGAGCTACACCGCCCCCGTTATCTTCCATAATACAGAAAAATGCCGCTTCTGTCCGATCCAACTGCACTCGGATCTCACCGTCATCCGCAGTATGCTCACAGGCATTTTTCAGCAGGTTCAGGAATGCTTCACCCAGCCAATTCTCATCACAGCGAATAGGAGCAGTGCCCTCTATGGTTATCTTTTTATGTGGATAGAGCGGCTGTAAGCTCTGCCATTGTTCCCGTATGATCGTTTCCACATCAGCAGGAGCAAACCGGAAGGTATAGCCATCTGCACAGAGCCGTTCCAAGCGGAGCAAGGATTGGATCAAGCTCTCCATTCGCCGGATCTGTTCTAGAGCCGCCTCTCCATGGGATGGGTTATCCATTTCTGTGTAGAGCCGCAGGGTCGTCAAGGGTGTTTTTAACTGGTGAGAAATATCGGCAGTCAATTGGCTGGTTCGATTACATTCTTCCATATTAAGTTGTTTCGCCCTCGCCAAGGCTTGCTGTAAATCTGCAATCCCATTCTGCAACTGAGCAAGATGATCCTCCCGCAATGCTACATCCAGCATTTCCCCGGTGCCGGAATTGTACGCATCCACCTGTTCCGCTAATTTACGAATGCGGCGATTCGTCAAATATTTTTGGATCACAAGAACAAGGCAAACCACAGCAAGAATTGTACAGGTGATGATCAATCCATCCATTGATAGCCCACCCCTCGAACGGTTTTGATACGGTTGCCCCCAACCTTTTCCCGCAGACGGCTCACATGGACAGACAGTGTGTTGTCATCCACAAAACGGCTGTCTACATCCCACAGATCATCCAAAAGGGCAGCCCGTGTGATGATAGAACGCTCGGCAATGAGTTTAGCAAGGATCTTGTACTGTGTCACGGTTAACTGGAGCACTTCACCATCCCGGCTGGCCTGCAGCTTGGCTTTATCCAGAGTAATTCCGCTGCGGGTAACGGTCGATTCCTTCTGGTTTCTGCGAAGT
>JAZSAO010000069.1:0-2960 GCA_045601945.1 Faecousia sp.
TTTCCGCCGCTTCCGTGGAAGGCTTCGATATGGACACCGTTTACGTAGAAACCCGTTACCCCATCTACACCGGAAACGAAGAAACCGGAGAGCTCACCCACACCCTATACCCCGTACTGAAAGGAGAGTACTACTATTTCACCTTAGAGGGCTTGACCGCCGTCCACATGACCACGGAGCTGACCTCTGTACTGTACGGAACGAAGAACGGTCAGGACTACTATTCCCCCACAGACTCCTACAGCATCGCCACCTATGCCTGCAACCGCCTAAAGAGCACCAACTCCACCCCTGCCCTCAACACCCTGTGTGCAGAGCTCCTTCGCTACGGCTCCCTTGCCCAGAGCTATAAGAAATACCGCACAGACCACCTTCCGGACAGCCTCCTTACCCAAGACCAGAAGGCCCTTCTGTGTGATCTGACCACCGTAGTCTTCCACAGCCACAATGCCACCGGAACAGAGCTTGCCGATCCCCCGGTCACTTGGCGAGGAAAGGCTCTGGATCTGAACACCAAGGTACAGGTTCTTTTCGGCATCAAGCTGGATTCTTACGAAGGCTCTGGGGAAAGCCTGAGCCTCCATGTCTCCTACACAGACGAAAACGGTCAGACCGTTACCCGGGTTCTTACGAATCCCCGGCCCTACGGCACCGACCCGGAGGATTACGTATTCGCCTTTGACGGCCTCTCTGCCTCCCAACTGCGGACTGTTCTCACGGTCCGTGTCTATGAGGGAGAAACCCCGGTTTCCAATTCCCTGACCTATTCCCCGGATACCTACGGCATCGGGAAAACAGGGGCATTAGGGGAGCTTTGCCGAGGACTCTTTGCCTACAGTGATGCTGCAAAGACCTATTTTGAGGGATAAAAACCCCCTATTTGCAAAATTTTCTTTCCTTTTTCTATAAATGCAAAATAATTGTTGCATTTCCTCCAAAAGTCTGGTAGTATGGAAGCAATACCGTAAAAGTGAGAAATACTATGAAATACTTAATTACATTCCTCATCTCCATGGTTCCCGTCATCGAACTCCGTGGAGCCATTCCTATAGCAATTGCAAAAGATATCGAACCTTGGGTTGCTTTTATGCTCGGTGTTGCAGGCAATATGCTTCCCGTTCCCTTTATTCTTCTGTTCATCCGCAGTATTTTTAAGTGGATGAAAAAGTACGAGAGATTGGGAAAGATCGTTACCAAGCTGGAAGCCCGCGCCGAATCCAAGAGCGAAAAAGTGCGGAAATACGAACTGGTAGGCTTGTGCCTGTTGGTTGCTGTTCCTCTCCCCGGTACCGGGGCTTGGACAGGAGCGCTGGTAGCCGCATTGATGAATATGCGGATCCGTCGTGCGCTTCCCACTATTTTTGTAGGTGTAGTCATTGCAGGTCTGGCAGTTACCCTGATTTGCGCTCTGGGTCTGCATATTTTAGGATTATAATATGGTACAGTATTACGATTCTCCCATTGGTCTCCTGCAGATCACCGCAGATCAGCGAAAACTCCGTGGCGTGGCGCTTGTTTCCGAAAAATCAGAAGAAGAGCGTCCCAATTTTGTCACAGAGCAGGCTGTTACTCAGCTAAAGGAATATTTTGACGGCCGGCGGACAGAATTTACGCTGTTCTTTTTATTCAGTGGAACGGAATTCCAACGGCTGGTTTGGGGAAAGCTCAGTGAGATCCCCTATGGCAAAGTTGTTTCTTACGGACAGCTTGCTGCCGCTATAGGACAGCCTACTGCTGCCAGAGCAGTCGCTAATGCAGTAGGGCAGAACCCCTATTTGATTCTCCTGCCCTGTCACAGAGTGGTTGGATCGGACAACATCGGAGGCTTTACCCCCGGTTTAGAGGTAAAAAAGCAACTCCTGACCCATGAAGGCATAAATTTTTCCGAATTTGCAGGAATTTCCCCAAAATTTCTCTTTACTTTTGACTGAGAATATGATATTATGATACGGCTGGCAAATTGGTCGGCACATTTCCGCGTCGCCCGGTCACGGGAGAAGGCTGATAAACAGCATTCCATCCGCCCATGACTGAGCCGTAGGAACATTATTTTAGAAAGGTGGAAACACACATGATCCTGAAGGACAAGAAGACTGCTATTATTGCTGAGTACGCAACCCACGAAGGCGACACCGGTTCTCCCGAGGTTCAGATCGCTATCCTGACCGCTCGCATCAACGAGCTCACCGAGCATCTCCGTGAGCACAAGCACGACAACCACTCCCGTCGTGGCCTGCTGATGATGGTTGGTAAGCGCCGTAGCCTGCTGGACTACCTGGCAAAGAAGGATATCAACCGCTATCGTTCCATCATTGCTCGTCTGGGCATCCGTAAGTAATAAGCACAATCGGGCGGCCCTCGCGGTCGCCCTTTTTTTCAGGAGGGGAGTTCTCAAAACTCCTTTCGTAGGATGACGGCTCTTTTGCCCCAACTTTTTTGAATCCCTTGAAATACACAAAGTATTCCTGCGGGCTTCAACGCAAGATTTGGAGCAAAATATCTCGCCATCCTATCGGAAGATAGTTTTTTCGAAATCCCCTTTTAGATCATTCTTTTTTCATTCCCTCTGTGGGAGCGACGTTTAGCAGTTGAAGGTACCCTCGATTTGCCGAATTCGATGGTAGCTTCAAGTGCTAAACCTCCCACGGAACAAACTTTTATTATAATTCTATAAGGAGGAAACATTATGGTTACCAGAAAACAGTACCCCAATCATCATGTATTCGAGACCGTTATCGGCGGCCGTCCCTTCACCGTAGAGACCGGTAAAGTCGCTGAACTCGCTAACGCCGAATGCATCTGCCGTTACGGTGACACCACCGTTCTGACCACCGTTACCTGCCCCCCCGACCCCAAGGCCGGTATTGACTACTTCCCCCTGACCATCGAGTTCGAAGAGAGAATGTACTCCGTAGGTCGCATTCCCGGCAGCTTCAACCGTCGGGAAGGCAAGCCCTCCG
>JAZSAO010000070.1:0-11419 GCA_045601945.1 Faecousia sp.
GGTACATCCATTGGCGTGTTTGTAGGTAAGGATCATAATAATTCCGAGTTCTACAAGCGCGTGACCATGGATGACGCTCTCAGCACTACGGGATCGTGGCACGGTATTCTGGCAAGCCGTATCAGTTATATCTTTAACTTCCGAGGTCCTGCCATTGTAATCGATACAGCTTGTTCCTCCGGATTGGTTTGCGTCCACGAGGCATGCAGATCTCTCCAAGCAGGGGATTGCGATATGGCTATTGCCGGCGGCATTGCCTGTGGCGGTTCTCCCGCAGATGGCAACAAGGATCCGGATGAAGCTGTAGATGCACTGGAATCTGTAGCATCCCATGATTCCATTGTTCGTCCTTTCGATAAGAAGTCTGCCGGTACGGTTTTTGGAGAAGGCTGTGCAGCCCTCCTCTTAAAGCCCCTGAAAAAGGCCATTGCAGATGGAGATCGGATCCATGCTGTGATTCTGGCAAGTGCCGCCAACAACGACGGCGCATCCAACGGTATTACCGCTCCTAACCCTGCAGCCCAGACCGATGTCATCACCAAGGCTTGGGAAACGGCAAAGATCGATCCCAGAACCATTTCCTATATTGAGACACATGGAACGGGCACCTTGCTTGGTGACCCCATTGAGTTTAAGGCTCTGAACAACGCTTTCCGAAAGTACAGCCAAGATCGGCAGTTCTGCGGTATTGGCTCAGCCAAGAGCAATGTGGGACATCTCATTGGTGCTTCCGGTCCTGTTGGCATGATGAAAGTCATTCTTGCAATGAAGAATCGAACCCTTCCTGCAAGTATCAATTTTGAAGAGCCCAATCCTCATATCAGCTTTATGGATTCTGCTATGTACATAGTAGATAGAGCCACACCTTGGGGACAGAATGGAGAAACCTTGCGAGCCGGTATCAGCAGCTTCGGTTTCAGCGGCACCAATGTCCATGTTCTTTTAGAAAGTGCCGATGCCTATATTGCACCTAAGACAGAACAGACAGAACGGCCCAGAGTTCTGACACTTTCAGCCAAGACCAAATGGTCGCTGGAACAATATGTGGCTCGCTATACTACCTTGTTGGATAAAGATCCGACTATAGATTTGGACTCCCTGTGCTATACAGCGTCTATGGGCAGGGGACATTACAGTTTCCGATTGGCGATTCCGTTCTTATCCTATGGGGATCTGAGTCGCAAACTTCATCGTTTGAATTATGGTGGCTTGGACAATGGGGACAGAGATGTCTATTACGGCAGCTACAAGGTAGTCTCTGATAAGCGTATGGAACGGGGACCCGGTGAATACACGGAATCCGAGGTGCGGACAACCAACCGCAAAGCCGAGGAGATCCTTGGAAAGATCCATGCTATCGGCCCCAATATGCAGGATGTCCGCGAATTGTGTGATTGCTATATCCACGGTGCTACAGTTCGTTGGGAAGCGCTTCTTGAGGGGAAACGGCCTCAGAAACTCCATTTACCTACCTATCCCTTTGAACGGACGACTTATTGGGCAGAAGAACGTGTCCTGAAAACCAAGGATGTCAGTGAATTTGGCGAGGCTAACGATCATCCCTTGGTAGAGCGTTGCTTGCTCAGATCCATACAGCAGGATATTTATATTACCCGTTTCAGCGTGAAAAAGCACTGGATATTACAGGACCATATTATTATGGGACGGAATATCATTCCCGGTACAGCCTATGTAGAGGTTGCACGGGAAGTGTGCTCTAAATATATTGATGGAGAGCTCGAACTGAGAGATCTGGTCTTTATGGCGCCCCTTGGGGTAGATCCTAAGGAAGAGGTAGAGGCACAGATCGTAGTGACTAAGCATCGAGGCTATGTGGAGTTTGCGGTTGCCACTGCTAAGACTGCTGTAGATGCAGAGGGAACGGAGTGGATCAAGCATGTGGAAGGCAAGGCCTATCCTCTGGATCTGCAGAACTGTCCGCCCCCCTTTGATCTCAGTGTTATTGAGACAGATCCCACACTGATCAGCAGACCCATGCAATTAGCTGGTTTAGACAATCCCGATGCCATTATGTGTTTCGGCCCCCGCTGGCAGAATATTCAGGGGATCTATATCTCACCTCGAGATCTCTATGTTCATGCAAAGCTGGATGATCGTTTTACAGACGATCTTAAGGATTTCCGCTTCCATACCAGCGTGCTGGATGCCACAGTGAATGCAGGCATTCAGGCAACTATGGAGGGTGTGTATCTACCCTTCCTCTTTAAGAGCCTAAAACTCTACAGACCCCTGCCTCAGGAGGTCTACAGCCGTGCTATTTGTAAGAACCCCAATGCACCCAGTGATGAGACGTACACCTATGATGTACAACTCATGGATAAGGATGGAAACGTTCTGGTTGATATTACGGACTACACGGTGAAAAAGGTACATAAGTTTAATAACTATGAAGATAAGAGTTATTACCGCATCAAGTGGATGCAGAAGGATCGGGAAGAAACGTATGCGACATCCTTGGGCAATACGTTGATCATCGGGAGCCAAACCCTCAGCGATGATTTTGTTGACCGAATTGAGGAAGCTTCTGCTCGCTTGATCTTAGCGGATAACGGTAGTTCCTTTGCGGAGATCGACACTGACATCTACGATGTAGATTGCAGTGAAGAGGGATATCGTAGCCTAATTGCAGCTTTACAGGGGACAAAAATCGACACGATCCTCTATGCGGGGGCGTACAGTCCTCGTATAGCAGATGCGTCTTTGCAGGACTTTGAGAACAGATTGGATCAGGGTGTATATGGATTGTTCCATTTGGTCAAGGCTCTCATAAAAGAGCGTGTTCAAGGAAGACCTGATATTGTAATTCTCGCAGATCACGGAGCGAGAGTCACGGGAAAAGAATCCATAGTAAAACCTGAAAACGCTGCGCTGATGGGTTTAGCTAAGTGCGTAGTTCAGGAATATGAGAATCTTGCAACTCGCGCCATCGATATAGACAACGCCACAAGCATGGAAGAGATCTTGAAGGAACTTCTCAGTACGGAGCGACAGTCTCGTGTGGCGCTCCGAAACGGTGATCGCTATGTGGAGCAGCTTGTAAAATTCGATCGTGATGCACAGATGGATGAGGTCCCCATAGATCTGTCTGAGGGCTGTGTTCTGATCACCGGAGGTACCGGCGGATTAGGCTTGGAAGCTGCTAAATATTTGGCTGAGAAAGGTGCCACGAACATTATCCTGCAATCCCGTCGCCCATTCCCCAAAGAAGATAGCTGGTCTGACATTTTGCAGAAAAATGAAGATGCAAAACTATGCAAGGCCATTGCTATCCTTTCCGAGATTCGGAAGAAGGGCGTAGGCGTATTGACTGTCAGTGCGGATGTGTCCGATGCTACGATGATGGATCGACTTCTCCGTTCTTTGGAAAAAGCCTTCGGCAAGGTAGTAGGTGTTGTTCACTGCGCCGGTGTGGCAGGTGACGGATTCCTTATTAACAAGCCCTTTGAGGTCTTCCGCAATGTCATTCTCCCCAAGGTTATGGGAACGAAGATCTTAGACAGCTTGCTTCGTTGGGAAGATGTACAGCTATTTGTTGCATACTCTTCTATGACTACCTTGTTAGGCGGCCCGGGGCAAGGGGACTATACCGCTGCCAATGCATATTTAGATGCCTATGCACAGCAGGGCGCCGTTGCCGGAAAGCCTGTTGTGTCTCTGAACTGGCCTGCATGGAGTGAAACCGGTATGGCTGTAGATTACGAGGTGTCCGATGCGCAAGTGCTGTTCCGTTCTTTGGATACTACATCTGCCATTTCCTATCTGAATGATGCAGTAAGCTATGGCCTGATTAACGTGGTACCCGGCGAACTGAACTACAATGTTATGGCGCAGATTGCGGATATGATTCCTTTAGAGTTGGCACCGAATATCCGAAAGGCTGCAGAGGTACAGAAACGCCGTATGGAAAACGGCGAAGGCGGCCGCGGACGGAACTTTAATATTCAGGATGTCGTAATTTTAGGTAAGTCTGCTGCAGATCTGACCCATACAGAGAAACAAGTTGCATATATTTATGCGGCTGTTTTGAGTATCGAGGAAATCGATATTTATGAGAATTACAATTCTCTCGGCGGTAATTCCATGACATCCACGGAAATCCTGAAGATCCTGAATCAGCATTTTGATGATATACTGGACGTTTCTGATGTATTCTCCTATCCGACTGTTTTTGAGATGGCGGAGTACATTGATTCCAAACTCAATGCAGAAGGACAGGAGAAAGAAACCGGAGAACCTGTGACCCAGCTTCTGGATCAGCTTGAAACCGGAGACATCGAAATCGATAAGATGATCGAATATTTTGAAGAGTGATTCGTAATTATTTCATAAAAGTTTAGGAGGAAATTATTTATGAATATTATTGAAACCAGTAAATTGGTCAAGCGCTACAAGAACCACACTGCCGTTGATAAAATTGACTTAGATGTAAGAGAAGGCGAAGTGTTTGGACTTTTGGGACCTAACGGTGCAGGTAAGTCTACTTTAATCGGTATGCTGGTAGGCACTTTGAAAGTAACTGAGGGCAGCGTTCGTGTCCTCGGAAAGGATATTTCCAGAGACAGTTCTGCCATCAAGCAGGATATTGGCTATGTTCCCCAGGATCTGGCATTCTTTGAAAAACTGAGTGCTTATGATAATGTGATCTATTGGGGCAGACTTTATGGTCTGGAAGGACCGGAACTGAAGTCTGCTGTACAAGAGGCTCTGGAATTTACCGGTCTGTGGGATCGCCGCAAGGAAACCTCTGAGAATTTCTCAGGTGTTATGAAGCGCCGCTTGAATATTGCTTGCGCTATCGTCCACAAACCCAAGCTTCTGTTTATGGACGAACCCACTGTCGGTGTTGATCCCCAGTCCAGAAACAGCATTCTGGAGTCTATCCGCAAACTGAATCATAATGGCACTACGGTTATTTATACTTCTCACTATATGGAAGAAGTAGAGGCCATTTGCGACCGTGTTGGTATTATGGACTTTGGTAAACTCATTGCTGTGGGTACCATTGATCAGCTTGTGACAGAGACCGTCAAAGAAGAGTTTGCAACCATTGAAATCAACAATATGAGCCTTCAGCTTGCAGAAGCAATTAAGCGAATTCCCGGCGTGACCCGTTGTGAACGGAACCAGAATGTGCTGAATATTCAGGTAAATCCTGCAATCATGTCTACTATTCAGCTTTTGGAAATGCTGATTTCCAAGCGGATCGATATTCAGGCGATCAATGTTGAAAAGCCTACTCTGGAAACGGTATTCCTGACTCTCACCGGCAAGAAGCTGAGAGACTGAGTCCGACCGAATTATTTTTAAGGAAGGAATCGGATTGTTATGCGAAATATTTACTATCAATTTATACATTCCCTAAAGTGTGTCTTTCTGGACTACAAGCCCCTGTTATCCAAGATCCTTACGTTCAGTCTCGTGATTTTGGTACTGGGTTCCGCTTTTAGTAATATGTTTGACACAGGTCTGGAGCCTGTTACTGTAGGCATTCTTAACGAAGACGCCGGCAAGGAAAAGGTTGCCGAGGGGATCATTCAAGTCCTTGAACCTCAGGGTACCATTACTCCCGTAAAGACATCTGATAAAGATGACGATGCTGATGAAGACGAAGAAGAGGAAACCACAGCGGCTGTAGTGGAAGCCAGCATTTCCGTATGGATGAAGGTATACACCGTTAAGAACGAAGCGGATGGCCGTAGCCTTGCTTGCGATAAGGATATTGCAGAAGATCATCAGATTGCAGCAATGATCCATTTTGACAAGGATTTTTCTAAGAATGTTTTGGAACATGATGGA
Organism: Faecousia sp.; assembly: GCA_045601945.1. GTDB lineage: Bacteria > Bacillota > Clostridia > Oscillospirales > Oscillospiraceae > JAZOXB01. The sequence goes on from JAZSAO010000070.1 coordinate 5,818, forward strand.
AACGATGATGCAGAGCCTATTTCTATCTCCATTAAGACCGGAAGATCTTCTCAGATCGATGCAACGGTAGTAAAATGTGTATTTGATACCTTTACCAGTTCTTTGAATGCAGATTTTGCTGTGCAGAAGCACTTCCCGGGCAAGTCCCTGCCTCAAAACCTGAATATCGAAGATGGCTATACCAAGATGGAAACGGATGCGGATTCCACACCCGACGCCATGAGCTATTACGCCATTGCTATGCTGATGATGGTTCTTCTGTATGGTGCAGAATATGGTTGCAACAGCATTGCTGATGACTACTTCGGTGCCATTGGTGAACGTATTAAGACAACTCCCATTAAGAGATACGAACAGTATATCGGCAAGATGCTGGGTATGATCGTCGCTACTACGCTGCAGGGTATTTTTATCGTACTGCTGACAGGTTTGGTATACGGAGCAAAATGGGGAACCAATTACTTGGCCCTGCTGGGTATCATTTTCTCTATGTCTGCTGCTTCTGTCACCCTTGGTGCCTGCCTGTGTATGATCACCCGGGACGGCGGAAAGGGACAGGCAATGGTAGCACTGCTGGTCATTGCATGCACCTTCTTAGCCGGCGGCTTTGTCAAAGTCGATATGGGAACCCTGAAATACATTTCCCCCAATTATTATGCACAAACCGCCATGTTTAACTCCATCTATAACGGAGATATGGGAATTGCTATGCAGAACATCGGCATTATTTGGCTGTTTACAATTGGCGCAAGTGTCGTTGCCATTCTGTTGTCAAGGAGGAAGAGAGCATGACCGTTCTGTTAAATAACTTAAGAAGAATCTTTTTAAAGCCTATTAATATCGTGCTGATGGTTGTGGTTCCCATCGTACTGAACCTGATGTTTATTTCGATCTACAACACGGAACAAAGATATGAAGTAGGCATTATCGACTTGGATGATTCCAAGCTGACTGCAGCCATTATTGAGGAAATGCAGATCGCGGCGAATACGCACGAGTATGAAAATGATGATTCTGTTATTAATTCCGCACTGCTGAACTCCGTTATCAATATGGCCATTCGATTCCCGGAAAACTATGCACAGGATATGATTGACGGAAAGGGTCCTAAGGTAGAAATTTTTGCCATCGAGGAAAATTCCGATGCGATCCCGCTGACCATGCTGGTTGCCGGAATCGGTACAAACTGTAACGAGATCGGTAAACTCTGTGAAGGTGACGAAGATAAGTTCTACGAGGTTGTAGATGATTATCTGGAAGGCACTTTCAAAACGGAGTATGAAAACTTTGATCTGAGCAAAGGCGAGGAAATCGAACGAGCTGTCAATTCCTTGGGATATTTAGCTATGGGCATGATGTTCCTGATGTCTTTTGCCACGACTCTGCTTTTGGAGGATAAGGTAAATCGTGTTTATAGCCGTATCCTTACCACACCTACCACCAGAGCCAGTTATTTGCTCCAGCACTTACTTAGCTACGTAATCGTGGCTGCGGTACAGGTCGTTTTAATCATCACGCTTCTGCCTGTAATTATGGAAGGTGAATTGAGTTTTGGCGATACCTTTGGCGTAACGCTGCAGGTTATGCTGGTAACTCTGATTTTTGCTACAGCTTGTATTGCCATTGGTTTGACGATCAGCCGTTTCTCTAAGAACAACGTAGTTGCAGGCGCATTTGTAAGCTTGGTCAACCTTCCTGTTCTTATGTTAGGCGGCTGTATGTGGCCCAGAGATCTGATGCCTGAGTGGTTACAGAAGGTGAGCGAATTTGTCCCCACTACATGGTTCCTGAAAGCAGCGGAAGAGGTTCTCTATGAGAATGGATTGGGTTCTGCATGGAAGGAGATCGCGCTTTTGCTCGGATTGGCTGTTGTTCTTATAACTGTATCTTTCGTTGTTGAAACGGATGATAAGTGCTAAATCCATATGGGAACAGAGACACTCCATGGACCTCTGTTCCCCGGAGACTCCCTTGGGAGGAATAAATTCCTGCTTCATGTGAAGATCTCGGAAAGGAGTGCTTCGGTTTAATATCGAAGCGTGGAATATATGGTACATAAAAAAGCGTTTTTATTCCCGGGGCAAGGATCCCAATACATCGGTATGGGTAAAGCCCTGTGTGAGAAATATGATATTGCGAAACAGACTTTTGAAGAGGCCAATGATGCATTGGGATTCTCACTGAGTGATATGTGCTTCGGGGGAAACCTTGCAGAATTGACTTTGACGAAGAATGCACAACCGGCTATTTTGACAACCGGTGTGGCAACCTTCCGTGTATTGCAAGATCGGGGGATCACACCGGAAATTATGGCAGGACATAGTTTGGGCGAGATTTCTGCTTTAACCTGTGCGGGTGTATTCAAGTTTTCGGATGCTGTCAGATTGGCACAAATTCGAGGGACCCTGATGCAGGAGGCTGTTCCTGTTGGACAAGGGGCCATGGCTGCGGTTATGACCAGAGACACACAGATGCTGGAAGAACTCTGTGCTTCTGTGCGGGAACAGGACGTGCTGGTGATTTCTAACTATAACACCAGAACGCAGCAGGTTATTTCCGGTCATGCAGGGGCTGTCGATCGTGCGTTGGAAAAATTGAATGAAGCTGAGATCAAAACAAAACTTCTCAACGTCAGCGCACCTTTCCATTGTCCTCTTATGGAACCTGCGGCAAAGGCCTTCGGTGAGGTTTTGAGAGATTTTGAGATCTGCGAGCCGAAGATCCCTGTCCTTGCTAACATCTCAGCCCTACCTTATGGGGGCGCAGACACGGTAATTGATAGCCTTGTGCAACAAATTGTCAGTCCTGTGCGATGGGCAGACTCCATGACCTATTTAAAGAAGGCTATGATCAAATATTGTGTTGAGGTCGGTTCCGGACGTGTTCTCAAGAATATGATGAAGACCAATATTTCAGACATTCCGGTCTATGCCTTTGAAGGAGAGGAAGAGTCTCTCTACGACCATTTTGAAGCTTGCAAATTCCCCATAGTATCTCGTGCTATGGGTATTGCCGTTGCCACCAGAAATCGGAATTGGGATCCCGATGCTTATGAATCCGGTGTAGTTGTTCCCTATAAGGAACTGACGCTAATGCAGACCCGGATCGAACAAGAGGAGAGATCTGCAACTGAAGAAGAGATAAAAAGGGCAATTGAATTACTTTTGACCATTTTCCGTACAAAAGAAACTCCGGCAGAGGAACAGCGCTTCCGCCTGCATCAACTCTTTGAGGATTGCGGAAGAGTAGATCTTCTGAAAAATTTTGATGATTCAGTGATCGGTGTATAATGCACCTTTGGAGAGCTTATGTTGAACTTAAATCTGAACCTGAACTTAGATGACTGTGAACTCCCGGGTGGGAATGCAGATTTGCATTCCTCTCAGGAGCATCAGGGCGTTGCGATTATCGGGCTGGATGCTAAGGTCGGTAACGCCTTAACCAAGGAAGCGATTTGGCATGCTTTCTGTCAGGGGTTGGATATGATCACTGAGCTCCCGGAAAATCGGATTCCCGATGCAGTAAACTTTGGACGGGTTGCTTACGGAAGGGAAATCGAGGCATTTTCTCAGAGAGCCTATCTTCCGGAGATTGACACCTTTGAACCCCGATTTTTCAAGCTTTCTCATCGGGAGGCCGAACTTATGGATCCGATACAGAGAGTGTATTTGGAATCCGCGTGGTGCGCTTTAGAAGACGCAGGGTATAGCGGATCACGGATCCGTGGCAGTAGAACCGGCGTATATGTAGGATATAATCAGGTTGGAGATAGCTATGAGTCTGTCATAAAGGATGCTCCGGCAGAGTCTTTAGGATTGACTGTGTCCGGCAATGTTACTTCCTTCATGGCCAGTCGTATTAGCTATTTGCTGGATTTATCCGGCCCCGCTATGGTTATTGATACAGCTTGTTCTTCTTCTTTGGTTGCGCTGCATCAGGCTTGTAGAGCAATTGACAGTGGGGAAGTGGATATGGCCATTGCCGGCAGCATCCGCATTTTCCTTTGCCCGGAGAGAACAGGATTGGATATGGGCACCAGTTCATCTGACGAGCGTACTCATAGCTTTGATGCCTCTGCCGACGGAACGGGCGGAGGAGAGGGGGTTATCAACCTGGTCCTTAAGCCCCTCCGTGCAGCTGTACGAGATCGGGATCATATTTATGCTGTAATTAAGGGAAGCGCGACGAATCAAGATGGCTCATCTATTGGGATCACAGCCCCCAACTCTGCGGCACAGGAAAGATGTCTGATACAAGCTTGGGAGCAGGCCGGAATCCATCCGGAAGAAATCAGCTATGTTGAGGCACATGGTACGGGAACGCGATTGGGAGATCCTGTGGAGATTGGCGGCCTGACGGCAGCTTTTTCCCGTTACACGAAGAAGAAACAGTTTTGCGCTTTAGGTTCTGCTAAGTCCAATTTTGGACATCTGGACTGTTGTTCCGGTTTGTTGGGCGTGGTTAAGGTTCTTCTTATGATGGAACACCGAATGATCCCACCCAGCATTCATTTTACATCTCCTAATTCTAAGATTGATTATGTGACGTCTCCCATTTTTATCAATGATACCCTTAGACGCTGGGAAAGTGACTCTCTGTGGCTTACAGCCGGAGTTAGTTCTTTTGGCCTGAGTGGGACGAACTGTCATGTGGTCATGCAATCTTATGAGATGCCCGCTTCTACCATGATGACTGATGCACCTCAGATCCTTACGATCTCTGCAGCCACAAAGGAAAGTCTGCGCTACAATATTTTAAACTTACAAACCTATCTCAGAGACAGACAAGATATTCGCTTAGGGGATCTGTGTTATAGTCTGAACGTTGGACGAGGAAAGTACAACCATCGATTTGCTATGGTGGTTGAGGACCTTCGTCAATTCCTTGCTCTGTCTGAGACGGAGCTGTTTTCAAAGCAATACTATTGCTATCATCGCATCACTTCTGTTCAAACCGATGAAGTGGGACTTTTGTTACCGCAACAGCAGAAAGCGATGACGGATGCTGCTGCAGCGGCCTTGGCTGCAGGAGATATATATACCCTATCCAAGGCATATCTTCAGGGTGCTGAGATTGATTTTGGGCCACTGTATGAAGATGCTTCTGTAAAAATGATACCGTTGCCGGCCTACGCTTTTTCGAAAGCGCGATGCTGGTATGAATGCGAACTGCCCAAAGATCGTACTATAGAAAAAAATACACTCCATCCTTTGCTGGATCGGTGTATTACGGAGTCTTATGGACTCAGGGTTTACGAGAAAATCATTAGTCCGAAGAACTGCATGGAGTTGCGTGAGCACCGGATCAATGGTATTTGCGTTCTCCCCGGTACAGTATATGTTGAACAGGTATACGAAGTAGGGAAGCGATATTATGGATCTCTTGACTTTAGTATTCGTACCCTTACATTCCTGAACCTCTTAACTTGTCCACAGGGAGAAGAACGGATTCTTCACTGCATCGTTAGAGAGGAAGGTTCGGAACTCCATGTGCGTATTACGTCTAAAACTGTGGACGGAGAATGGATTTGCCATGCAGAGGGAGTCGTTATACCTGTTTCTTCCGTGGTATCTGAAGAACGGATAGATTTATCGGTTATGCT
>JAZSAO010000071.1:0-6496 GCA_045601945.1 Faecousia sp.
ATCATTCTCGTACAAAAGATTACAAAGGTGTTTATGCAACATACTCTAATCCCAATACAGATAACAATATTGTAATTGAACTCAAGGAGTATCTAACAGCCGAATACCTGACCGGCAGAATATATGAGAAAAGTTCCGGCACTCCCGAATCATACGTAAAAGACGGAAAACAGTTCTATTTATTTAGAAACAATGATTTTTGGACGATTATATGGAGCGATGGTCGGTATAGCATTACTGTCATCGGTATAGAATCCAGAAATACAGCTATAGAAATCATTCATTCTATTCAGGAGGTTACATATGAATAAACGCATTATTTCTTTTTTAATCATCATATCTGTTTTGGTAACAGCAGTCCCTTTTTCTGCGTCAGCCGCTGAAGTCAGAGCGAGCAACTATATTGATGAATATTCCGCTTTGTTATCTTCCGGGGATAGTTCCGGAGAATTGGACCTTACATATTCCATATTGACACATATAACAGGAGTAACTCGTTTAGGTATTTTGGCAATCTTCGTATATCGTACCAATGGCAGTATAGCACGGACTATCATCGGCAACACAACAAACGGATTGCTTCGGACATCGGGGTCAGTTGCGAGTGGCACATATACCATTACCATGGAGCCCGGTGTCGCCTACTACTGTGCAATCAGATTTATTGCGGAAAACGCCGGCGGCAATGACATTAGGTACTATACGACCAACACGGTTATTGCTCCTCTCTAAAAATTCATATTATTTGCAACAGCCAAGCTCTTCGGAGTTTGGCTGTTTTTCTTCACATATTTCATTTTTAAAAAATTTTTTGAAAAATTATAAAAAAGATGTCATATTTTCCATTGTTTTTGCGGTATATAAGTGAAAGGGATTCAGTACGTGCGATTATTCCTTTCTTTAAACTCTGAATTATAGATAGAAGGGAGGGCGATTCCTCGGTTCCCCAAGCAGAAGTATTCCACAGTGGTATGTTAACAATGAAAGGAGTCTTTAGTGTGAAAAAACAATTCGGAAAAATCCTATCCCTGATACTGGTAGCAGCCATCCTTGTACAGCTACTTCCTGCCTCTGTTTTTGCACAGGAAGCAGAACAAATTTCGGAAGAAGTTCGGTTGTCCGGGGAAACGGAAGCCCCGACCGTACCTACGCCAGAAGTGGATCCTGCAGATGTGGTTTGCGAAATGGAAGCCATGCGAGAAGAAACTACGAAGCATTTCCGCATGGCGGACGGTAGCTTTGCGGCGATCCAATACAATACAGCGGTCCACTATGAAAACGAAGACGGACAGTGGATAGATATTGATAATACCCTGCAGTCTGTTTCCACCTTTTCCGGCGGAGAAATTTATATGGCCTCCAACGGAGAGGATGTAACAGCGTTTTCCGCAGATTTGACCGGTGGGGAAATTTTCTCCGTTTATAGTGGCCCATATGGTCTGCAAATGCAACTGCTTGGCGGCACCCTCAATGCCTCGGAGGAAGCTGCAGCAGTACAAACAGCCGAAGAAGATGCTCAGATAGAATTTGCTGAGAACTATAATGCCGACTCTGTAGCATGGGTTTCCGGACAAAATGCGCCTTCTGTCTATGAATCGACGGAGCCGTCCTTCATCCCCGAAGCCCTTCGCTCCACTGTTCTTTATGAGGATGTTTACGAAGGTGTGGATTTACAATATGACCTCTTTGGCTATAATGTAAAAGAAAGTATTATCGTAAAATCCTTGCGAGACAGCTACACCTTCGATTTCCTCTTACAATTGGATGGACTCACGCCTACTGTGCAGGATAGTGGCTCGGTGTCTCTCCGCAATGGAGAAAATGAGACTGTATATGAAATTCCTGCTCCTTATATGGTGGATGCCTTGGGAAACTATTCCGGGGATGTGTACTACACTCTGACAGAGGCGCAGGACGGTGCTGTCATTCTTTCCGTCACAGCAGATGACACGTGGATCAATGCAGCGGCTTTGCCTGTTACCATAGACCCCACGATAAATAAATATATTGATTCCGTAGCAGATACAACCACGGTCTTTCAGGCAAGTACCATTGCTTCCGGCTATCCCAATATTTGCTACGACGGAGAACGGAGCCTGTACATAGGATATTCAAACTATAACAATGCAAAGTACCATCAGGTTGTAGCGCACGTTGAGGTGTTGGCGGATATCCCCGACTATTGCATTATAACTGCCGCAGAGTTAGGAATGCATTATCTCACGTTCAGCAATGACTCTACCTATGCGTATTCCATTATGCGGGCCCATGAGTTCGAATTGGACAAGGCTCCCGGTCAGACCTATACCCAATGGATCGACGATATGACATGGAATATTGCCCACCCGGGAGGAAATCCCCAGACCAACGTAGGCGAAATGGTGGATTTTGCGAAAGTAACCGCAGGGAATAACAACGGCTATGTCACCTTCGACCTGACGAAAAGTATGCGAAAGAGTCGCTCTTTCAACTTGATTTTTACGTCAGATTCAGATGCAAACAAGCCGATTGACAATGTTCTACAGGAACATTCTTATCTGAACTATATTGCCATTGCATATCTGAATGACGTGGGAATCGAGGACAGATTCACCTATCAGACCCATGGTGCCGGTCGCGGAGGTACAGTCTATATATCCGATCATACCCAACGACTGACCCTGCTCAACACCCTGATCGCTTCCGATAGTGATATTTTACCCTTCTCCCTGTCTCTCGTTTTCAATTCCTATCAATTTGGAGAGTATTTCGGTCAACCGGGGGATCGGAACACCAATTTATATTCCGCAAATTACAGTTACATGAAAATTGGCTCCGGCTGGAAACTCAGTGCCCAACGCTGTGTGAAATCCACGACAATCGACGGAGATGACAGCAATACCCCTTACCGGGTATATACAGATGAAGATGGGACAGAACATTATTTCCGGGAGGAAGACGGAGTATATAAAGATGAAGAAGGTCTGAAACTGGAAATCAAATCCGTATCGGAAACCGGCCACACCAATTACTTGTTGACCGATAAGATCGGAAATCAAACCTACTTCCGGGACGGCATTTTAACATACGACAAGGATGTATACGGAAACGGTATCTACTACGTATACGACAATGCCACCTTTACCTCCGCAAGTGTGGAATCGGCAACAAACTGGATGCCGTCGAATGCCGCGAATAAGAAAAATCAACTAACCGCCATTTACCGCCTTATTAAGGGAGGTACCGTAGAACGCTTGGCTCTGTTGAGTTACGATGCAAACGGATTCTTAACCAAAGTAACAGACGAAGCAGGACGCGAAACGATCCTGACCTACTCCACCGTTACCGGCATTACCTATCTAAGCAGTGTTACGGCTCCCGACAGCGTTCAGGCCCAATATGCCTACGGCCCCTTGGGAATGGCCGGAATTCGGGATACGGAAACGGAGCTGGGCTATCGCTATGAGTACGATTCGGACGGTACGGTCAGCAAATACAGCAGTGTCCGTTATATAAATGATGGTAGTAGCTACACATCTGCCCGTATTGTCACCTGCTGGAACGGAGACGGCAACCGTAGCTCCTACCGTGATTGGGGCGAGGATCTGCAAAAGGCAACAGACGACGACTTGCCGGAGGAGGCAGACGACATTCGCCTTGAATTGATTTTTGACAATAGTGGCAGAAGCGTTTGTCAGTATACAACGGATGCCAAAATAACAAAAATTCTTGGAACAACCACACTTGCATATACCATCAACGAGGGAACCTCTAAGGCAAACAATAAGATTCTCTCTGCAGCATCCGCAGGACTGACAGCGGTCAATCTCCTGAAAGACGGTAGTATGGAAATTGACGGGGTTTGGAGTACAAACGAGAGCGGAGGGAATGGTTCCGCAGCAAGAGAGAGCGCGACAAACGGGATTGATCCGAGACATGGACAGTATACCATGGGACTTACGATCCCGGCCGGTGCTTCGGGAGGATCTTATGCTTTAACTGCCCATAGTGAGATCTCTTTTAAAAAGGGCATTCCCTATACCCTATCCGCCTATGTTAAGGTGCCTTCTGCCGGTTTCACATGGAATGCAGGGGGTGCCCTCAGTGCGGTGCTCCTTAACAGTGACGAAGAAGCAATCTCCCTATTGGAAACATCTCCGGCCGCAGATATTGAAATGGGCTGGCAACGTGTACAAGCAACCTTTATGGTCGAAGCAGACGGAACCTATCGGCCGGCCTTCCGGTTGGAAGGGGTTACCGGAACCGTCTATATAGACGATGTGCAGTTAGAACGATCCGAGGCGGCGTCTGTATATAATCTGGTACAAAATGGAAGCTTTGAGTATAGCAGTACCCATTGGACGTTGGGAAACCAAAACATGCTATCCACGATTACAGACCATCCTTTTGGAGTGAATATCCTCAGATCAAGCTCGCCCTATAGCGGCATTGCCCGAGCCTGCCAGATCATTCCCATGAACTGCTCTGCAGATACTACCTTCCAGTTGTCCGGTTGGGCTAAGGGAGAATCTGCCCCCAATCCTTCTACGGAATACGGAGATATTAAGCGGTTCTTCGGCTTATTCCTGCGGATCGATTATACGGGTAATGAAATGGAATTTCATAGTGTTCCCTTCGAGTGGTCCAATCGGGATTGGCAATGTGCCGCCGGAAATATCGTTCCCAAGAAGAAGGAAAAAACCATTGAGAAGATATGGGTATTCTGTGCTTATGACAACAATTCCGGAGAGGCGTACTTTGATAACATTTCTCTGAGACAAGAGCCTGTAGCCACCTATTCCTATAACGACGAGGGCGAGCTGACCTCAGCTGCCCAACCAGGCAATGAGAAGGATGATCGAGCGTACGACGGCGTAGATTTGGTGAAATACACAGCCCCCAATAAAGTGGTATATGAATATACCTATAATGATAAGCATCAGGCCGAATCTGTTACTTGGGACGGAATAAAAACAACCTATGGCTATAACGAGACTACCGGACGCCTTCTTACCACTCAAATCCGAAAAAAAGACGGAACCGGTGCCTACCTCCAATCCACCTCCGCAGCTGTGGTAAGCGACCCAAATCACACGGCTTCCATTACGGATGTGAACGGGGCCACCACAAGCTATACCTATGCCTCACAAAAGGAATTGGTGATGAGCGTCACAGATGCAAATGGGGTAGGGAAAACGTATAACTATAACGGGAAGAATGACCGACCCACAATAACCTATCAAACTGGAGTAGCGGCTGTTTCCTATGGCTATGACAAGGGGCAGCTGTCTGCCCTGGATCGGAAGACCTTCCTGACAGTCGGAGATAATTCGCCCCTGTGGCAACGCTACAGCTTTACAGCCAATCTGTGGGGACAGGCAACGGCAGTTACGGTCAAGGGTTCAGAAGACGGCGCTGCCTGGGATTCCGGGATCACCCTTGCCACCTACGACTATAAGGCAAACGGAGGCGACCTGACAGCCCAGACCTACGGCAACGGAGATAAGATTATTTATGAATATGACGACCTTGACAGACTCATAAAAGAGACATATAATGATACCGGGGAGTATATTCTATATGCGTATACTGCCGAGGGAAATGTAGGAAAGATCACCCACAAGAACAGTAATAACGAGCTGCTGGGAGAATATACCTTTGAATACGACTCTCTTGGTCGTTTGATTCGCAGTGCCGAGAAGAACGGGAGCGGTACTGTTCAGCAGACGGAGCATCTGTACGACACCAATAACCGGCTCACCAAGCAACGGTGGAATATGGCCGGAAGAACATTCTTTGAGGAATACAGGTACAACGATCCCACGGAGGCCGGAGGAAGCGGAGACGGCAGTCTGAAGGCATTGCGTACGGCTTCCGGCCAGTGGATCTATTATAACTACGATGAGCTGGAGCGGTTGGATGCCGCCACTGTAAAAAACACCTCCGGGGAAGAATTATTTAAGACGGCATACGCCTATCATGCCATATCCGGTAACCGTACCTCCACCCGGGTGGAATTCCACAATATGCGGGACGCCCTTAACAATGTCATAGTTGGCTGCAAATACGTCTATGACGCAGTGGGGAATATAACGGAGATCTGTCAGTCTACCGACAGCTTCTATCTTCTCTATGCCTATACCTATGATGATCAGTATCAGCTCGTTGAGGAGAAGCACTATGACGGTGCCGGGGATAGTGAGAACAATGTAACCGCAACCTACACCTATACCTATGACACGGCAGGAAATCTGCTTTCGGAGGCAAGGACGGTAAAAACTCCAACAACGGCAAATCCGAACGAAACTACCACAACCACCAAGACCTACACCTACGGAAACGGAACGTGGAAGGATCTTCTCACAGCTGTAAACGGCTCCCCCATTGTCTACGAGGGACAGGAGGACAGCGGTACGGTCAAGAGCGGCAACCCCATCCACTATACCAACGGCGTAAAGACCTATACCAACCTGACGTGGGAGCATGGCAGACAGCTTGCAAGTATCAGCACGGGGAA
>JAZSAO010000072.1:0-4834 GCA_045601945.1 Faecousia sp.
ATAAAGATATAGTCTATGGTGAATTTTGCACCGGTGTTGGAGCCGTTCTTTCCCTGAACATTATATATGACAGGATGGAGCCATCGGATCGTTGGATCCGTATCATCCCGGTACTTTTTCCAGTAAGGCGCATCCAGGGGGAAGGTGACCGTATGGAAGTTACCGTCAAGATAACTTTCGTCCAAAACTGCCTTTCCGCAGATGTTGCCCATTATATACTCTATGCCTAAGCCGATATCATACTTTTTGTCGGGTTCGTCGGGTACTTTCTCACCGTTCTCGATCTTGATGCGGATCTGACAGAAGTCGTTATTGGTGGGGGTATAGGCAATAGGATGGATAAGCTCACCATTCACTTGATTATTCTTCCATGCTCCGGCGTGGACATAGTTATAATACTTGGTATCGGATGTAAGCTTCGAATCATCCAGGGTGTCCTCAAAGACGATGCAGCCATTTTCAATACGGATCGTATTGCCGGCTGAGGCAGATACCCAGGAAGATGCACTGTCTAAGTCTCTGTAGGTCTTGCCGGAAGTAGGGGAGCCGTAGACAGAACTGCGATAGCGGAAGTGATCTGTTACGGGGATGTCGTCAAAGCCTACGAACAGATAGTTGCCGTACACATCGTCCTCCATGCCCTCCTTGGGTCCTATATAGATGTAGTCAATGGTGATCTTTCCGGTACCGGTGCCGTCATCTGTGTAGCCTGCAATATACAGACGGATGGTATCGATGATTTCGGAATTTGCATAGTAGGGCTTGTAATCCAGAGGAATTCTTACGGTCATGTAGTCGCCGGTGAGTACTTCGTCATTGGTTAGTGCAAGCCTTCCGCTCCGATGAGCCTCTATTCCAATATCTCCTTCATCTTCCTCATCCTTGCTATTAGAGAAGAAAAGGGAAATATTTCCGGCACTTGCGTAGGATTTGCAGTTTTCCACCCGGAAACGGATCTGTGCATAGTGTCCTTCTCCGGTGTACAGACGGAGGGCCTCGCTGCCAATGTCCCCACCGGGAATAATGGTCTGGATCCATGCGCCCAAATAATCTCCCTTGTCATTCTTTGACGTGAGATTGGTCAGCTCCATGGTACCTGCAGCAGAGTTCAAAGTGTGCTTGTTGTAGATCGAATTGCGAACATTGTGGGAATACCAAGCTGTTCCTTTGTCAAAATCAATCCCGCTGTACTGGGGATTGTCCCGATAGCGGCGTTCGTAGCCTTCGCCGTCGAAGTCTACAAAGAAGGCCTCTGCCGGAATGTACTCCCGGGCAATATCCGTGTGGTAAACCGTACCGTTGAGGCGCTGGTAATCCTGATTGGGATCGGCGGCATCGGTGCCGTCAGCCTCATCTGTCTTCCAAGGCGTTCCACCGCCCTCTTGTACCAGAGTGAAGATATTGGGGGCGAAGTCTGTTTCGTAGTACATCAGGGTGGCGGGGATAAAGGTTATTACGGCAACGATATAGTGGAATTCTTCACTGGTTTGGGTACCGTAGTAGAAGTTTTCTACTGCCACCACGGCGTAGATGCTTTCCGGCTCCGTAAGGAATTGGGTGGGCTTGAAGGTGAAGCCCTGTGAGGTGAGACTGTAGCTGCCTTGGGTGCCGGGGACAGGGTCACTGATTTTGCTGCAGATGAGATTGGTGGGGCGCTTCTTCAGGAGTTGTCCGCTATATCCTTCCTTCAGGAAGCCTACTACGGAGCCTACTCGTACGGGACTGCCGTCTTCAAAGTGGATCAGGTCAGAAATATCCTCTAAGGGGACAGTAACAGCCTTTCCGTAGTCCAGGACGACCTCCAACTCCCGCACCTGGGGCAGGGAAGAATGGGGCAGAACCCGGATCTGTCGGCTTGCCTTACCGCCACCGGAGCTGTAGCCATCATTTATATCGGTGCTGTTGGGATAGTCGTAGGAAACGGTGAGCTCATTGCGGTAGGGCTGGTCATCTACGGTGGTGATTCGCAGGAATCCATAGAGGCTGAGGGTGCACATAAGGGGTACACCTGCCTTCAGCAGATCTGTTAGATCCTCACTGTTGCTGACACGGACTCGATAGCAGCCGGCAGGAAGCTTGGAGACTGCCATGTAGTGAGAGCCTTCGGGAACGTTATAGGTGGCTAAAATCAGATCTTCCATTTCCTGTGCCGTTAACTCGTACACGGGGGAGGAAACAGGCTCTCTGCTTTCATCCAGTGTGCAGTATTCTAACAGCAGATCTTCATATTGGGTTACGACACCGTTTGCATAATCCTTGTGGGGATTGGTGAGAGATGTGCCTGTAGAACCGTCTGCAAGAGTACCTGTATAGGTAGTGATGTGGTCCGTTGTGAGAGAAACGCCCAAAGAAGGATCGAATAATTCCAAATTCATAATAGGAACCTCTCGGGTGTTTCTCAGATCAAAGCTGTAGGAGATCACATCGCCTACCCGGACGGTTGCATTATCTGCAAGGGCAGTGCCTTTGCCTGTGTCGGGATCCACATGATTTTCGCCATTTAATTCTACGGCATACTGACCCTTGGAGATCATGGTATTTGGATCAGCCAGCTTGATATTGGTGGAGAACTTTAGGTTCGAGGCAGAGGCCTTTCGCTCGGCGTAGAACATATCGAAGGAGTATACCTCGCCGTCCACCAATCCCAAGTCAGCAGCCTTGCTGTTAAGGTACAGCTTGCCGCTGGCAGCAGAATGACCGCCGCCTAAGTCCATGGCTCGCTTGTTGTTGATGTAGAAGTAAACATCATCGTCACCAAGGAACTCAAAGTACAGATCCTGTTCCTCGTAGTACACGAAGCTGCCTTTTGCATGGGCAGTGAAATGGAAGTTCATGCCATCGGTACTGTAATTGTTGGAAGCATACAGGCTCTGGCTAAGGTCCGTATCCGGATTGTTAGGCATATAGCCGTCCTTCTCAAAGCCCAGACCATCGATAGGCTTGAAGTTAGGGGCGCGTTGGTGAACATCATTATCTGTGATGGGATAGGCGTTGACCGCATAGGAACCAGAGTATTCTACCCGGTTATAGGCATCTAAGGTATACAAACCGGTTTCCTCGTCCAGGAAAAGACGGAATACGGAGCGTTCCGGAACCGTCACATTATAGGTATAGCCATCGTCAAAGGTGTCCTCCGCAGACACGGGTCTCCAAAGATAATTGATGATGTAATAGGCAAGATCGCAGGCTGTGGGTTCGTCTACCCATTTCAGCAGTAGCTCGCCTCCGTTTTCCCCCGGTGTGGTGGTTTTGTCGAAGGTGTCTTGAGGGGAGCCTAAGAGTGCCATCCATTCTGCAGAGTGAACAGTAAGCACATTTGCCTGTGCTGCCAGGGCATCTACCTTGGCCTTAATCATTTGGTTCTGACCGGGTATATCATCAAATTGTGTATACAAACCGGCTATCAGGGCGTATGCCACCATCAGGATAGTCTGTTCCTCATAGACCAAATGCCCGTTTACCAGCTCGGGCAAAGTAAGATATGCAGAAACATTAGACGGACTTCCTTCCGGTCTTAAGACGGTGTAGGCCTTTAGACTATTAGCAATTGTAGACCCATAGTGATTGCTTAAATCAGTAATATTGTTGAGACCGTAGGTAGTTCCATCTCCGTACTGGAACATAAAACCGTCTGCACGGAAGTCCAAAATCTCAACGGGGATGTCAATGTAGCTTGCCTTGGTGTCTGCCAGGGTCAAGAAGCCGATGTGAGCAAGGAGCTTGTCTGCCTGTTCATCCAGATCTTCCTTCAGCGTAGCCTCGTTCCAATCCTCATGGAGAGAGGTATTGTAATACTGGTACAGATCAATGCTTTCTTGCAAACAGGTCAGGAAAGTGTTGTATTCCGCTGTGGGATAACGGCCGTCTGCGTTGCCCCCCTCTGTGTAAACCGCTACCTGCTGTATGGCCTTATACAGATCCAAAACCTGAGAGGAAATGCGGTACAGGTGGAAGCGAGAGACCTCTCCGTTGATGCTTTCCCGTAGGTAGGGGCGGAAGCCATCCAAGGAGGATATATACTGGACATAGTACTGTTCGTTTCCTGAAACCCCGTCAAAGTTCTTGTTACAGTGAAGAGTAAAACCGTTGTCGTATACGGTGGGGATAAAGGCTACCTGTCTTGCGGCATAATAAGTTAAGGCATAGGGCTTGGTATTATTGGGGATGGTTTTACCCTCGTTGACAAAGAAGGTGGATTCGTACACAGGACGAGGAGCAAATTCATTCGGATAAACAGAGCCACTGTCGCTTAGGTTTTCTTTAAAAAGGAATGCCCACTTGGGTTGCCCGTTTACCACACGACCATCCGAAATAACTACGGGAGCACCATATATACGGTTATTGGCATTCTGCTCATACATACCGTCATCCACAGCCCATGCCCAACCGGTGCTGCCATCTCCGTTGGGATCGTGGTGAACGATATAGTAGATAGAATCGACCAAGATCCGAACATCCATAGCGTGGATCTGGGAGATGGGATCCCGAACCAACTCGTTATAGGGCGTATCTAAGTTTTCTAAAATGCTATGATAGCTGCTTTCTCCTAAGAGGTTTTCGTAGGAACGGAGACGGGTTGCCTGTGCCTTCAGCAGTGCTTGGATAGCATTTGCCTCCTCTGCCTGCTTCGGTGTGTGGGAAACATTGTACTGCAGGAGCATAGCGATACTCTCGTCCAGACATGTTAAAAAGTCATCGTATACACCGGGAACAGTGGAATCCTTGCAGGAATCTGCAAGGGCTGCCATTTCTGTGATGGCGGCGTAGAGGTCTTCTGTGCTCCAAGTCAGTCGATAGAGATGATACGTGCTGTATGCCGAATGATTGGCATCTA
>JAZSAO010000073.1:0-3844 GCA_045601945.1 Faecousia sp.
ATGATAAACTGTGATTTATCGTTTAAATTCCCGGTTATGGAGTTGTTTACCAAGTTGCATAGGCCCTTGCCTCTCCAATGGGAGAGGTGCCGCGACTGGGGGGGAGAGGGCAGTAGGCACCTAAAATTTGAAGAAATCTATCGTAGTAGGCACCGTTTTCTGCTCATCATCCTACGGACTCGGTACGTTAGGGGTAATCCCTACTGCCCTCTCCGCCCTTTGGGCACCTCTCCCATTGGAGAGGCAAGGGCTGATTCTGATTTGGTAAACGGTTCGACAAACTGTGATTTGACTATATCATAGGGGCGTAGCCCTATTTCAAATCCGTGGGGGCGCCACACCGAAACTTTCAACTTTCAACTGCACCGGCGGTTCGATAAACTGTGGTTTACAGGGGATCTTCTACAACGCCGAGGAAGAGGAAGCAATGGTTGACTTTGTCGTAGATGCCCATGACATAGGGACGGTTCAGGAATACGAATTTCTGGTTCAGAGATACACCTTTCGTGACGATTTCTTCCATGGTGACGGCGCCGGCTTGGGTACCGGCTTCGTTTACCTGCAGATAGGTCTTGTGGAGGATCCGGCTGATATAAAGATCCTGCTGTCCGTTGATCCCACTGAGATCAGCATCCATGGTAAAGGCATCTATCATGCCCATTTTTGAAAGAATATCTTTCATTTCTACAGTGTTTTCCATTTGTAATTTGGGCATGGTCGTCATAACGGAAACAGGCTGCGGATTTTGAATGGTCCGGAGGAGGTCGTCGGCTGTTAGAGCGGAAAGATAATCCTCTAAAGAAATACCCTCATTAGGGAGTAGGGCCACAAAGCTGTACTGTCCTCCTGCGTAGTCTTTTATGAATCCCGTTCCGCGCCCATCGTCTAAATACATATGCTCTTCAGAACCCATCATTTCCACAATTTTCTCTCCGGAGGGGCTGTAGAAGGTTTGGTCGGTAATACTTTCTGTGGTATATGCCGTTTCCCAGTTGCCGTCAAAGGTGAGAGCGTTAATGAGATACAGCATGGCGTTAGGGTTCATCTGATCCAGCGCCTGTGGAATTCGGTCTTTGGTTTGTTCCCGAATCCAATGATTCATTGTCTCTAAAGTACTGTTATCAAAGGGGGAGGTGTAGATTTGTGCCTGATAATAGTTTTTAATGTTTTGAAGAAAGACTTCTTTTGCGGTTAAGGATTCGCGGAGCCAAAGGGAATTGGCCTCCGCAACCTCTTCTCCCGCGCCGGTTTGCAGGGCGAGGACATAGGGGTTCAGTTCTGCTACGGGCATTCCCAAAAGGGATTCTATTTGCGAAAGGGTGTTTCCATGAGCGCCGTTGGCGGTCATAGATAGGGCCATATACACGGAATAAGGGGACAGAAGGGTGTTTTCACCGGTACAGTGGCTGTTTTTAAGGAGAGACAAGGCAAAGTCCGTCATAGATGCGGACAGTACTTTGTCAGCGGCTTTCGCTTCTACGGATTGACGGATCATGGCAGACAGCAATTCCAAAGTCGCGTCTTCCGTGGATAGTGCTTCTTGGGTTGGGACATCGGCTATGTCCTCTCCGCAACCTGTCATACTAAGGGCAATGGAGAAGAGCAAGAGCCATGCAATGAGAATTTTTTTCATAAATCGATCTCCTTTCGGGGGAAATAGGGGTTCTGTACTGATTATACTGTTTCTTGATAAAATGGTTAGAAAACCATTTTATCGCAGGATAAATATCCTGCGCCGCCTTAGGCGGAAGAAACAGTATTACAGGTTATTTCTTGGCGGCAAGGCCGCCATGCCGCTTATTAGCGGCATAATAAAACGGTCAATCCGTTTTATTTGAGATAAGTATTAGACGAATGGAGTGGCGAATAGTTCCATAAAAGGGATCCCCGAAACAGTTTGGCTGTTTCGGGGAGGATCTATGTCAATGATTGGGGTTGCTGAGATAAATCAGCAGAACCGCAATATCCGAGGGAGAAACACCGGAAATACGGCTTGCCTGTCCTACGGAATGGGGGCGAATCTCTGACAGCTTCTGCCGTGCTTCCAAACGGAGACCGCTGATGCTGTGATAATCCAGATCCTGAGGAAGGAGACGGGCTTCTGCTTTGGCGAATTCTTCGATCTGCTTTTCCTGCCGTGCCAGATAGCCTTGATACTTCACGCGGATCTCTACCTGATTACAGACTTCCGGAGGGAGGGGTTCCCGACCGGGATCAAAGGGAGCCAGACAGCCGTAGTCTAACTCCGGTCTGCGGAGAAGATCCAGCATACGGGCAGAACTGCTGACGGGAGCGGAGCCACGACCGGTCAGCAGAGCATTCAAAGCTTCGCTTGCCCCTACACCACAGCCCTCCAGACGGCGGATCTCGCGATCTACCATGGCATATTTTTCCCGAACGGCATCCATCCGCTCTTGGGAGATGAGACCGCAGTTGTAGGCAAGTTCGCTGAGGCGCTCGTCGGCATTGTCCTGACGATGGAGGAGCCGATACTCACTGCGAGAGGTCATGATCCGATAGGGTTCTTCCGTTCCTTTGGTTACCAGATCGTCGATGAGGGTGCCGATATAGCCATGATCCCGACGGAGGATCAGAGGCTCTCGACCCAAGATTTTCAGACCTGCGTTCACCCCGGCGACATAGCCTTGGACAGCGGCTTCTTCATAGCCGGAGGAGCCGTTAAACTGTCCTGCACCGTAGAGTCCGGGGATCTTCTTACATTCCAGTGTGGCATAGAGTTCTGTGGGATCTACGCACTCATACTCGATTGCATAGGCGGGACGGAGGATTTCTGCGTTCTCCAAACCGGGAACGGAATGGAGCATTTCGATTTGCACATCTTCCGGCAGGGAAGAAGAAAATCCCTGTACATACATTTCTTCCGTATCCAGACCGCAAGGCTCGATGAACAGCTGATGGCGGTTCTTATCGGGAAAACGAACAATTTTTGTTTCGATGCTGGGACAGTAACGAGGGCCAACACCTGTAATGGAGCCGTCATACATGGGACTACGGTCTAAATTATCCCGAATGATCTCATGGGTTTTTTCGTTGGTGTAGCAAAGATAGCACACCGCTTTGTTTTCCGGCTTATGGGTGGTGGAGAAGGAGAAAGGTTCTGTTTCTTCGTCTCCGGCTTGGATCTCCATCTTGGAAAAATCCACGCTACGGGCGTTGATACGGGGTGGTGTGCCGGTTTTAAAACGGCGCAAACTTAAACCCAGTTCTCGGAGACAACCGGTCAGTTCTGTGGCACTGCGCAGGCCGTCGGGACCGGATTCGATCACACTTTCTCCTGTGATCACGGTGCTGTCCAAGTAGGTTCCGGCGGCAATGACACAGGCCTTCACGGCATAGCGAGCCCCTAATTGGGTTACCACGCCGGAAACAACTCCGTTTTCTGTCAGGATCCGGGTAATGGTTGCTTGCTTCAGGCTGATGTTAGGCTCCTGTTCCAGAATATGCTTCATATGCTCCTGATACCGACGGCGGTCGGCTTGAGCACGGAGAGAGTGAACGGCAGGGCCTTTGCCACGGTTCAGCATACGATATTGAATACAGCAGGCATCGGCAGCCTTGCCCATTTCTCCCCCCAGAGCATCCAGTACACGGACTAAATGTCCCTTTCCGGTGCCACCGATGGCGGGATTGCAGGGCATATTGCCTACGGCATCTAAGTTAATGGTAAAAATCAGCGTTTTCAACCCCATACGAGCCCCCGCAAGGGCGGCTTCGATCCCTGCGTGACCTGCGCCAATGACTGCAATATCATAGGCTCCGGCAAAATATTCCATATACAACCTTCTTTCTACAGGGGACTTTGCTTGATTTTCGCAAAGCGGCG
>JAZSAO010000074.1:0-6297 GCA_045601945.1 Faecousia sp.
TGGACGTTGAGGGAACTGGGCGTCAGCCGTGGAGATCGGGTTGCCATCCTGCCCAAACGTGGGATCGGCACCATTGTGGGACTCTGCGGTGTCCTAAAGGCAGGTGCGGCATATGTACCCATTGACCCCGGCTATCCGGAACAGCGCATCCGAGATATTCTGGAAGATGCAAGCCGGAAGGCGGGTTTGACCTACGGTTGCACAGTAGAAACGGTTCTGCCTGTGATCTCTCTGGATACGGAAGCAGACTGGGATAGGAGACGGTCAGATGTACCCCTTGTAAACTGTCCCGCGGACATTGCCAACTGCATCTATACCTCCGGCACAACAGGAAAGCCTAAGGGTGTTTTGGTTCGCCATAAGGGAATTGTGAACCTTGTGACGGATTGCGATTATATGCCCTTTAGCCCCGAAACCAATACGGTGCAGACAGGACAACTGGTCTTTGATGCCTCTACTTTTGAAATTTGGGGCACCTTAATAAACGGCGGCTGTCTCCATATGATCCCTCAGGACCTTTTACTGGACAGCGAGGCGTTCCGGAAATATCTTATCCAAAATCAAATCAATATGCAGTTTATTACCACTGCATTGTTTAATCAGTTTGTCAGCTACGATCCTTCCATGTTTGACGGGATCCATGCCATCTCCTTCGGTGGGGAACGGGTGTCCGAGGAGCATGTCAGGATCTTGCTGGAACGGAATCCCAAGCTCCGTTTGACCAACTGCTACGGCCCCACAGAGGCTACGGTCATAGCCTTGCGGTATACCATTCCTTACGGAAAAGAAGGAATGATCCCCATTGGCACCCCGGTTCATAATACCCAAGTATATATCATGCAGGGAGATTCCCTCTGCGGTATCGGTGTTCCCCGGGAACTGTGTATCGGGGGCGAGGGGCTTGCCGCAGGATATCTGAACAGACCCGAGCTGACAGAAGCAAAGTATGTCCCCAATCCCTTTGGCCCAGGGAAGCTTTACCGTACCGGAGATCTGGCACGGTGGCTCCCGGACGGAACGGTGGACTTTATGGGTCGTATAGATGAACAGGTAAAGATCCGTGGCTTCCGCATTGAATTGGCAGAGATCGAAAGCGTTCTCCGTCAATGCCAAGGGGTAAAGGATTGTGCCGTTGTGGTAGGGAAGAATCCTGCCGGAGAAAATGCTCTCTTTGCCTATGTGGTAGGGCAGGCAGACCTTACGAGTATCAAGAAGGAACTGGGAGCAACTCTCCCTGCCTACATGATCCCTGCCTATTGGACAGAACTGGATTCTATCCCCCTGACCCGAAACGGAAAACTGGATCGAAAGGCACTGCCCCAAATCACAGAGCAAGGGAATCGGGAATATACGCCCCCCAGAGACGAAACGGAAGCAATGCTTTTGGAAGCCTTCCAAAAGGTTCTGGGTGTGGAGCATATCAGTATTTATGACAATTTCTTCGAACTGGGAGGCCACTCCCTGAAATGCGCCCGTCTCGTAAATCTCCTGCGAGGACAGGTGGGAATTAAGGACGTTTTCGAGAAGAAGACCATTGCCGCCTTGGCAGAGCAGATCCGTGGCTGTGCCATAGCAGAGGAACAGGGAATTGCGAAACAGCCAGACGCCCCGTGGTATAAAATGTCCGAGGCACAAAAGAGACTGTATATTTTCGAGGAATTAGATGAAAGCAAGAGTAGCTATCATGTAACCTCTTGCTATAGCTTGGAAGGCAGCTTTGATGCCCAAAAGGCAGAAGAGGTTTTCCATAAGCTTATACAGCGTCACGAAAGCCTAAGATCCTCTTTCTCTTTCGTAGGAGAAGACTTCCGTCAGACCGTCCATGAAAAGGCACAGTGTACCATGGAGCGGATCTGTCTGGGAGACAATTCTATAGAAGAGGGCGTAAAGGCATTCTTAAAACCCTACGACCTGTCAAAACCGGCTTTATTCCGTACCGTCTTGGCAGAAAATAACCGAGGGGAAAAGTGGCTGATTTTAGATTTCCACCATATCATCATTGACGGGTTCAGTGTAGATATCTTACTGAGAGAATTTGAGACCCTGTATAACGGAGGAGACCTTCCTCCTCAAAATCTCCAATACAGAGACTACTCGGCATGGCTGGAAGAAAAAGACTTAAGGAAGGCAGAAGCCTACTGGCTGAACCAATTTGCACAGCCCCTGCCGGAAGCAGATCTGCCCTTAGACGGAAAACGTCGGGAGGATCTGAGCCATAAGGGAGAACTTGCAGAATGTGCCCTCCCGGCTCTAAAGAAGGAGGAAGTAGAAGCCTTCTGTAAGAATCAGGGAGTCACCCCCTATGCCTTCTTTACAGCGGCAGTGTCAGCTTTCTTAGGACGGATCTACGATACAGAGGATGTGGCTTTGGGCATGCCCGTTTCCTGCCGTACTCATGGAGATACGGAAACCGTGGTGGGTATGCTGGTCAATACCATTGCCCTGCGGAGTAAGCCCACGGGGAATAAGACCTTCCGGGCCTACCTTGCAGAAGTAAAAGAGAACCTGCTTTCTGCCATGGAGCATCAGGAATATCCCTTTAATCTGTTGGTAGAAAAGGCAAAGGCTCACCGCCCCAACGGTAGAGCACCCCTCTTTGATGTGTTCTTTAATTACTTCCATGGAGATACTATGGAAGTACCCAAGGGAGAGGGCTTCACAGCCAAAGAGTATCCGGTTAATATCGGAGCCGGAAAGTTTGATCTTGTTTTTGACCTTGTACTGCAGGGAGACGAGTATAGCTTGATCTGTAATTATCGCCCTGCCCTCCTAAAGCGGGAAACTGTGGAAACCCTCCAAGGAATGTTGAGTAATCTGCTCCTGTCCTATTTGCGACAGGGTGATAAACCTCTCCGTGAAGCAGACGGCTTGACAGAAGAACAGAAAGCCCTTCTGTTAGAGAAGTTCCACACCGTAAAGGACTTTGACAGAAATCAAACCTTCCCCCATATGCTGAGACAACGGGCAAAAGAGCTTCCTAACCATACCGCTTTGGTATTTGGAGAGGAAAAGCGAACCTATGCAGAACTCAATGAGCAGACCGATGCCATTGCTTCCTACCTACTGCAGCAGAAGGTAGAACGTGAAGAGATCATCGCTGTCATTGCCCGTCCCGGCTTTGCAACCTTCTTAGGAGCCATCGGAGCCATGAAGGCAGGCTGTGCCTATATGCCCATAGATCCCGCCTATCCCACAGAAAGAATCCGTCATATGCTCCGGCAGAGCAAATGCCGATTCCTGCTAAAGGATGAAGGAACCTATGCCCTTCCGGAAGGGATCCAAACCATAGAAATTTCTCAAATCATAAATACACCCATTGGCATACTGCCCGAACTGCAGGGGGATGATCTTGCCTATGTGATCTTTACCTCCGGTTCCACGGGACTGCCCAAAGGTGTTATGATCGAGCATCATTCTTTAACCAATCTGATCCTTTGGCACAATCGGTACTATGACAGCAAGACAAGGGACCGTAGTACCAAGTATGCAGGTTTCGGTTTTGATGCATCTGTACACGAAATGTATCCCCCACTTGCAGTCGGTGGTACCATTTACATTATCCCCGAGGAAATGCGGATGGATCTGCCCGGAATAGCAAGTTATGTGGAACGGGAGCAGATCAATGTAGGCTTCTTCCCCACACCGGTGTGCGAACAGTTTGCAAAAGAAACCGTATCCTGTCTCACAAAGGTGATCACAGGCGGAGATAAACTCAAGACTTATACAGACCAATATCCCATATATAACAACTATGGCCCGACAGAGGGAACGGTTCTGTCCACCGCCTTTAAGGTAGACCGTGCCTACGACAACATCCCCATTGGAAAGCCCATAGACAACGTCCGCATCTACGTGGTAAACAGCCAAGGACATTTGCAGCCCATAGGCATCCCCGGTGAGATTTGGCTCAGTGGCGAGGGCATATCCAGAGGCTATATCCATGACGAGGAACGGACAAAACAGCGTTTTGCTCCCGATCCCTTCTGTCCGGGACATCGGATCTACAAAACGGGAGACATAGGCAAGTGGCTCCCGGACGGGAATCTCCTGTATCTGGGACGGAACGACTTCCAAGTCAAGATCCGGGGCAACCGTGTAGAACTGGGTGAGATCGAGAGTCTGGTCAGCGCCCTTCTGCCCGTTACATCCTGCGCCGCTGTGGTAGACAGATCGAACCGGAGGGAACGAATTGCACTATTCTACAGTGGCAGGGAAGAAATTCCGTATAGCCACATGACAGAGGCTCTGGGAACGTCTCTTCCTAAATACATGATTCCGGATCTTTGGATCTATCTGGAACATATGCCCCTGACTCCCAACGGGAAGATCCATAAGGAAGCCTTAGTCATTCCCGAGTCTCCCGGTTCCGGTACGCAACTTAGATTGCCTAAGAATCCCACAGAGAAAACGGTTCATGATATTTGGTCGGAAACATTAGGAGCAGATCGAATCGATGTAGAAGAGAATTTCTTCGAAGCCGGTGGTACCTCATTGACCCTTGCTATGATGTATGCCAAACTCAATGGAGCATTCCAAGGGGTGTTGCAGATCGGAGATGTGTTTGCCTATCCTACTATTCGGAAACTATCTGACTATATTCTGAGTAAAACCAAAAAAGTGGAGCGAATTGTGTTAGAGGGTGTTTGCCTAAACAACGAATGTTACGGAAGGGGCAATGCCGAAGAATGGAGACTTTCGTGTGGAATAAAGGGGACAACCGACGTCCAAGAACTGTTAACGTGTGCACTTACCTATACACTGGGTCGCATGTGTGGAAATGGACCAATAAATTTCTATAATTATGTAGAAAATTGTTGCTTTAGCACAGTGGTTTGTGATACAATAAAAGAACAATCCTTAAAATGGATAAGACAGAACATTTGTAAAGATAGAGATCTTTGGCACAGAGATCAGGCGATTCGCAAGCCCGGCGGAAGAAGAACGATCGTTGGTCTTCAGGTGGGAGAAAAGTCCCTGAGTCGCAGGGAGGAGGACAGTTTGCTTTCCCTCTTTGACCTATGGATCAGCGCCAAGGTAATACAGAATACCGTAGAACTCTGTGTCCGTAATGTTAGCAAGAATCTAACGGATTCTGTATGCAAAACGATCCTGAAAGTACTTGTGGCTTTTCTGGAAAAGTAAAGGATTTAGATTCAAAACCGGGATCCTGCAGACCATAGCAGGATCCCGGGGAGAATTCCCCACAAACAATTAACAAGTGAAAGGAGGGCACATTGCAATTGCAGCGTGCATAAGAGAATGAAAAAGAAAGTTGCAATGTTTCCCGGTCAGGGAAGTGTATACGTAGGAATGTGCAAAGAACTTCTAAAGGAGTATGATATTGCACGTGAAATCTTCCAAGAGGCCTCGGATGCCATTGGTATGGATATGAAAAAACTCTGTCTGGAGGGAGATTTGAGAGACTTGACCCAAACAGAGATCTCTCAGCCTGCGATACTGACAGCAAGTGTGGCTTCCTTCCGTGTTTTGGAAAAGGAATTTGGATTCCGTCCTCAATTTTATGCAGGACACAGCTTGGGCGAGTTTTCTGCCTTGGTTTGTGCAGGGTATCTGCCCTTTGCAGACGGTGTCCGATTGGTCAGGAGCCGCGGAGAGCTTATGCGTGATGCGGCACAGGGAAGCGACGGCATTATGACCGCCGTGGGGAAGGTGCCTAAGGAGGAAATCCTTGCTGTGTGCAAGGGAATTTCCGCACCGGGAAATGTGGTATGCGTTTCCAATTACAATTCCCAGAGGCAGAATGTTATTTCCGGACATAAAAATGCTGTTGCAGAGGCTGAGAAGCGCTTGGCTTCCTTAGGTGCTTCTGTAAAGAGATTGAACGTTAGTGCCCCCTTCCATTCCCCACTGATGCAGCCTGCTTTAGAGCAGTTTAAGGATGTGCTGAACGGCTATACCTTTATAGATAGTGGAAAAACGGTATTATCTAATGTTACTGCCAGACCTCATGTGTTTGCCGAAATTAAGGAGAGATTGGCACAACAGCTTGTCAGCCCTGTTCGCTGGCAAGAAACTGTGGAATATCTTAAGCTGCAGCAGATCCGTATTGCTGTGGACGTAGGACCGGGAAAGGTTCTGCGGAACTTGATGTTTGATAATTTCCCCGCTGTTAAGGCTTTGTCCTATGACGTAGCGGACAATGCCCGTGAACTGGAAAAGACACTGGGCACCGAAAAATTGACGCCTTTTATTTCCCGTTGTATGGGGCAGGCTGTTGCAACTCGCAATTTGTGCCATGATCCCCAAGCTTATGAAATCGAAATTATGGAGCCCTAT
>JAZSAO010000075.1:0-26743 GCA_045601945.1 Faecousia sp.
AATGGAACTGAAATCCAAAATATCCGAAATCCGCAACAAGCTGAACGATCTCGGAGCAATGGAGCGGAATAAGGATTTGTTTGTGAATGCAATCCGAAAGTTCATGGATTTGGATCATCTCACTGCTCCACTTCTGCGAGAACTCATCGACCGAATCGAGGTTCACGAAACAGAAGGCACCGGAAAACACCGCACCCAACGGATCACCATCTACTATAAATTCGTAGGCTACATCGATATCCCGGAATGCTGTGACTTCCATATTGCAGAGACTCGTCAGGGCGTTGCTGTCACATATCTGACCCAAACCGCCTAAAAGAAAAAGGAGCAGGCGAAAAACCTGCTCCAAAAATTCAGAAAACGCACCGAAACCGTGGAAAGACAAAGAAATCGAGTGTTCATAACTCAAGTCCGTTATGAACACTCGATATGGTTGCGGAGGAGGGACTTGAACCCCCGACCTCCGGGTTATGAGGTAGGATTTTCCAGTAATAAGTAAATTAAAAATTCGGAAATAATATAAAATCTCCTAAAATAATGCACTTTGCTTATCGAGAAAGTTAAAATGATTTTAGTAAATTAAAGCAACCTTTCCCCAAATCTTCCCCAAGAATTAAAAATCTCCAGGTTCGGAATTTACCTTTTTTGATTTTCGAGCTTGTGATGTAAAGCGAAAGCATGAGGAACACCCCGTGCTTAATTTTTGTATAGCAAATAGATAAGACCCCTGTAGTCATTACTCATCCGTAAGTACTACAGGGGTCTTTTGGTTAAAACAGATTATCATCATCTAACAGGCCGACATCCTGACGGGGCTTCATCCAACCTAATGTGGACAAATCGCATATAGTAGCCTTGACCTCTAAATCCTTTACGCCGCGCCACCGAGGCTTCCAGTTCATTACATGATCGTATACTAGCTGTTCCGTAGGCTGCGTATTCTTAGCAATGCCATCATATGAAAAAAGAACTGTTGCAATCATTTCTGCCTGATCAGTGCTCTTGACTCTACTCAAAAGATCGAAGGCATCTTCTGCACAGCTAATTTCTTCCTCACTAAACATATTTTGAGGAAGCACAAAAGAAGGAGAAACAATCGTTTCAACCATTCTCCCAAGTCGCCGTTCTGTCATATAATTAGCATTAGATAGAACATTAATTGCATCCTTTACTTCTTTTGCATAAGGACCATAGCTTGATTCAACAAAGTTAAAGCCTGTGGGTATTCCGGTGCGTGTTAAGACATAGCATACCTTTTGAAAAATTGTTCGCCCTACATTAAGGGAATATTTATCGCGATTTAACTTTTGAACAACAAAGAGAATCAGCAACCAATACTTGTTCAATTGCATATGTTTAGTCCCTAAAATTTCTTTTGTCGAGCTGACTAAATTTTTCTCTAAATAAGAAATTGTTAATTGGTCTTGTGGGGTACCAAATGGCGCATATATTTCAATTTCAATAGGGAGGTCTTTGAGTTTGTCGTACATAATAGGGCCAACAACATCCCATTTTAGACCTCCGTTACCACAACCAAGAGGCGGAAATGCGATTGATGTGATATTATATTCGTGATAATGCTCTTTAAACCATTTCAATCCATCAATAATATATGATAACTTGGATGGGGATCGCCAATGATTTTTTGTTGGAAAGTTTAAAATAGAATTTCCGCAAAAATCCTGATACACATAAGGTCTTCCGGGATGGACCAAACCTCTTTCACACATCGCAACATATTCATTGAACATGTCCGGGAATCTCTTCTTAAACTCCAATGCAATGCCTTTGCCCATCACGCCAACACAATTAACAGTATTAACAATTGTCCGGGACTTACTTTCAAATATATTTCCTATCTTAATAATCATTGATCCACCTCCTTATCTATAGAATACTTGCGGATTTACTACTATGCGTTTATCAAAACCACAGTTTTTTAGTTTGCTTTTACATTCTTCACTAACGACATACGCGCCTACGATGTACTCCGGTGACACTTTATGAGGGACCAATATTTCGGCACATTTAATTGCTTTTTTCTCTCTCTGAATAATCGGATCCGGATCAGTCCAATATTTTGCATGTATTTTTTCGAAATCCAGCTTTCTTAATCCATCTACCGGTGCAAAAAATCTCGCAAGTGTTGTGGCTGCATTACGATCTGTCAGGACGCACCCTTCAATGTCCATTACTTCCGAAGAAAGAGCCAAGACACACAGGTCATCGGCAATTCCCTTTCGGGCATAGAGCATAGGATTATGGTAAGAGAAATACAGATTCGCGTACCGATGAAGAGAAAGACCGTTTGGGATTTCCACTCTACTTCTGCGTTCTTGAACATCATTCATGGCAATCGAGTCATGCCGAATTTGTTGCATTTGGTCAAAGCAAACGATGCCATGCTGTAATACAGAAGGAATATTAGAAATCGGCATAATGTTATATACGCACTTGTTTTGAGTTAACTCGTAATAACGTTTTGACGCAAGCATAATATCCCTCCTTTTGTAGGATTAGAAATATCCTACCATTATTATAAATCAATACCGGAGAATATTCAATACCTATTTGTTGCAAAATCCATCATCGTAGCAACATTAAACACCTCATTTGATTAGGGAATATGGCAAAAGGATCCTTTATAAATCGACAGTTCTGTTTGTGTAGTGCCAATTGAGTTGGTGATCTTCGATTGTTATAGTGTATCAGAGTCCTACCTTTTTAAGCTCCTCTCAGAGTGCGGTACGACGGGGATAGGTAGTTTTCCACATGGATGCAATGGTAAAGGCTTTATCCTTTCCTCCCGGATACATCATGGCATTTCCCAAGAGGCTTGCGGCATAGCGATATGCTCCTCGATCATTTGCACGGAGCATGAAATCTTCTGCGGCGCGGATCCAGAGATCGCAAACTCGATCAGGGAATCGTTCTCGCAAACATTCTTCGTGTTTGCTGAGCATCATGGTGTTTGCAGAAAACTCGATTTTCCTCATCAAGGTCTCCCATAATTCCTCAAAGACTAAGAACTGATCCCACATGTTTTGCATGGATTTGGACAGTTGAAACTGTGTAGATAGCTTGTGCAATTCTTCGGCAGGACTGACCTCTTTAAGCAACTTTATATATTCTAAATCTTGAGCCAAATACCGACTTGTCCACATGCTTATAGGGAGTCATTGGGACGCGGAACGCTTTCCGCAAGTTGCTTCGCAATTTCTTGGTTTGTAAAACGCATAATACTCTCTTCTGAAGCACCGAAGCTAAGGAAGTTGATGCTTCCATACCAAACTGTGCGGTCGTCGATGATCGTAAACTTTTGATGGAATGCAGAATGATATTGCACATCGATCCCCATTTTGCGGAGAAAATCGACGGAATCTATGATTGCAGAGCGACTTTTATCCGGGAAATCTTCGGGCGGTCGGGTAATGATTGTAACGGTAGCACCCTTTTCTATGGGAAGTATCAGATGCTTTGCTATTTCATGAACTCGAGACTTCTTTATATATGGACTGAGGATCTGTATGCGTTGCATAGCATTGCGCAGATCGGAACAGTAGACGGGGAAGAAGGTTTTGCCGTCGTAAATCAAATCAGGGGCAGCATCCATAGCCGAGTCGGTCTTTAGCTTATATCCAATGGCAGCATATCCCTTCAGCCTTCTTTGATACATAGTTTCCAACATGGGGACTCGGATATCTACATAGTCGTAAATTTGCACCTCCTTCTTGCCGGGATAGTTTCGATGCAGACGACCTGCATATTGAGCGACTTTTCCTTTCCATGAAATAGGCAGTGTCAAGAACAGCGTATCAAGTCTTGGATAATCAAAACCCTCTCCAACATATTTCCCCGTCGCAATGATAAGCGAAGGAGCATCATCGGGAATAGAATGCAGATAATTCAGGGTCTCACGCCGTTCTTTTTGAGATGCGATTCCGTAAAGAAGAACGATATTCTTGCAGAAAGGAGCAAGGCGTCGGGAAAGAAGCTGTACGTGCTCTCGACGTTCGGTCAGAACCAACGGTGTCCTGCCCTGTTCAAGTGCTTGTCGAATATCCTGAATGATCCATTCATTTCTGCCTTCGTGATTTGAAAGGTCACGGTAATAATCTGTGATGGTTTTCTCGGAGTCCGATGAGAAATAGTGGGTAAATCTGGGGATCAAGTAATGTTCAAAATTTCGCTTTTCCGCCTGCTCTCGTGCATCTACTATATAGCGAACAGGCCCACACTGCATATAGATGATGGGCTGATGTCCGTCTTGGCGGCTGGGCGTGGCAGTCAAGCCATACACATAGCGAGCCGGAACTTCTTTTAAGACTCTTTCAAAGCTAAGGGCGGAAACATGGTGACACTCATCTACGATAACCATTCCGTAATTTTTCACGAGATCCTTTACTTCCGACCCGCGAATCAGCGAAGGAATGATTGCGATATCTATCAGACCGGACAAAGTGTTTTTATTTCCACCTAATTGACCGATTAGCGGTTGCTCTTTTTTGCGTCCCCGTTTCTTGGGAGGCTCGGGAAGAGATTCTTGGATTTGCAGAAATTCATTTAATGAAGATTTCCACTGATCAAGGAGGGCTTGGGTATGTACAAGGATCAGTGTATTTACTTTTCGCCGAGCAATCAAATAAGCGGCTAAGACAGTTTTGCCGAAACCGGTGGTCGCGGATAAAATACCGATATTATGTGCCAACAGTGACTCCACGGCAGGTTCTTGCTCCGCACGCAAAGAGCCCCGGAAATCTACATTGACTTTCTGCCCGAAGTGCGTTTCGTCAGTGATTTCATAAGAAATACTGTTTTCTTCCAACAGCTCTGTTAATGTATCCTCACAGCCTCTGGGGAGGGCAAGGTAACCGTCCCGTTCCTCTGCCGTACAAATTACACGAGGCTTATCGTAGATTGGAAGCCGCATCGCCTGAGATTTGTAGAAATCCGGATTTTTAAAAGATGCCAATCGGAGCAACCTGTTTTTAGATCGAGGAGTAAGGGCAGATAGGGGAATATACAGTAGATTGGAGCGGACGATTTGCAACTGCGTTTGAAGTTCAAGTTGTGGCATCTTGATTTGCCGTTGCCAAGGTTTTGGAGTTTCATCCTCTTGAGAGATTAGCGGCCCAAGACAATCTCCCTTGGAATGGATTCGGATCAGATCGTCAACTTCTTCGGGAGAAATGCGCCTGATTTTGGATAGGTAAGCCCACTGATCATCATACGGGATATATTCAGAGTCCACAAAGGAGCTGTTTCCTTTCTTTCGTGCTTGGCCTTGGAGCGGTAGTGCGATCAAATTGCCAAAGCCACCTTTGGGCAAGCTGTCTTGATTCGGAAACATACGGTCATAGGAATCTAACTTGAGCTTACCGCTTCGTTCCATGGTTGCGGTCAACAGAGCGGTTCCGAAACGACGAGCGGTAGCACAAGGAATGGGTGCAGAAAAGAAAAACCATACATGGGCTCCTTCTCCACTACGAGAACGCTCCACTGCACATGGGAGATCCCATTCCTTGCATGTAAGACGAACTTCCGAAACATGATCCTCCCACTGCCCGTCATCGAAGTCAATTGCCAAGAAATAGCAAGTATCGTCATGTAAAATAGGAAAGATTCCCACAACATCGCGACCATGGAGGTCTTTGCCACTCAAGTGACGGAATATGTCCTCATCCGTAAGGGGAACAGAGAGACGCCGGTCACATTTTGAGCAACTGCTTTTCGGTTTTGGACAGATACCTTCTTTCCACTCATTACCGCAAACAGGAGAGTAGCCACCTTTTTCTTTTGTGACACTATACCACCGCCTTGCAAAAACATCCTCTCGACCACGGAAAAGACTGCGGAAAAATCGGATCTTGTCTTCCGGAGAACTAAATTTATGCACGCTCGGGGTAGTACTTTGTGGGGCCGAAAGATCGGCAATCTCTTTCGTCATGTTAGAGACGGGAACAGGGTCTTTATGTGAAGCAACAGCCATCTGTTCTGCAGACTTTGGTGCATCAAGCCCGAGCAAGCTTCGCAAACGGGAGTTTTCTCTTTCTAACTCCAAAATCCGTTGCTCCAGTTGTCTGCAATATTCTTGCAAAAACATTAGGTTTCACCACTTTCCCACGCAATAGCCCTTAATGGATTTCTTCCAATATGGAAGAAATTTTGTGTTTTATATAACTATCTATACTATGGTTCAAGCATTCATCCTCAAATATATCAAAATAAATTAGCAAAAAAGAAGCCCTCGGGGGATTGTCTTCGTGAAAATTATATCATAAAGACAAATGCATTTCAATTACGAAACAATTTTTTGTATTTTATCCCATAATGTCCCAAAATGGCAGATAAACCCAATTAATTTTATATGAAAAATTGTATAAATAAATCAAAATCATAAGCCATCAAGTCGTTCAAAACGACATTTTAAAAGCGAAAAAAGATGCAAAATGTTCGGAATGTTCGATGTTTCAATGACAAATCGCCGGTTTCACTACAAAAAGATTTGAATCATCGACCCGACCTTCGGGTTATGAGGTAGGATTTTCCAGCAACAAGTAAATTAAAAATTCGAAAATAATATAAAATCTCTAAAAATAACGCACTTTACTTATCGAGAAAGTTAAAGCAATTTTAATGATTTGGGGAAGTTTTCCCCAAATCTTCCCCACAACTCAAAAAGTCCCAAGTTTGGAATTTCCCTTTTTTGGTTCTTTGATTTGTAATATAAGGCGAAAAATATTGCGAGAGCACAGTTGACTCCTACAATTTGCCCAGTTTCAGCAGAAGGTCAATCTTCTTTTGGTATCCGAGCAAAATGGAATCAGTGTATGAGATCAGAGGGTCTTTCGCATATATGGTTTGCAGTTCCTCGCCGGTTGGGAGTAGAGCAGGATTCACCAAGCCTTCGCTTTGTACATATTTGAGCAGTTGCTGCTCTTTTCCTTTGAAGCTATTGACTTCGATGTCTTCCAGAGCACTGTGCAGGGGGAGTAGCGGATTCTGCCAGAACATGGAGTTTCCTGAATCAAAGATTGGTGCCATACCGATGAATTGCAATGTGCTTGAGTCTCGGAGAACGCCAATATTTCTGAGGTGCCGATCCGTATTGGTCAGAATAAAGTCTGTCAGAATCTGATATTCCAAAAACATCCGAACAGAATCTTCCGTCATGCCGTGTTCTGTACAGACATGGATAAAGTGATTGTAGTATGATACAGAATTTAGCCGTTTTTGTGATTCAATGACATCATAGGCTGAGATCAATTCTATACTCGGGGAC
Source organism: Faecousia sp. (assembly GCA_045601945.1). Classification (GTDB taxonomy): domain Bacteria; phylum Bacillota; class Clostridia; order Oscillospirales; family Oscillospiraceae; genus JAZOXB01. The sequence goes on from JAZSAO010000075.1 coordinate 7,283, forward strand.
GTGAAACTCTCGCAAATGCAGTATAACTGCGACTTTCCGTCTATGCGGAAGGGAGCGTACGACACAAACGCCTGTTTCTGCTGCCTGGAGTGCAGAAGAGAGGCAACAATCTCATTTAGACTCTCCTGAGAATTGTTTCCGTGATTCCCTTTTATCAAATATCGTTTTCCGTCGGAAATGATCCACTTTTTCTGCAAATCACCCTGCATAGAGGAACTGGGCGAAAAAGCGTTTTGAGGCAGCTCCACTGATGCACCGATGGCATCGGAAAACTGCAGCTCTCCAACAGGGTCCCGGAAGGAATTTTGGAACAGGTTGATTTCCTCCCATCCAAGGGGGGAATCCAAAGGCTTAATCCAGTAGTGATCTGCTAAGCTCAGCCCCCAATTCTTAACCAAATAGGACTGCGTAGAAGGAATACCCACTTTTTCAAGAATCTGCATAATCCGCCCCTGACTAACAGGAACGGCACGACGCTGCCACCATGCCCGGAGGCTTGCAGCATCCTTGTTTCCTCCAAGAGGCAGGAGCTCCGGATTTGCGGGCTTGGAAACACGGAGAATTGCACCCGAACCCTCATCAATGGTCAATGCACAGACGGGGTCATCTCTGTGCATAAGAACAAATTTTAATTCCTCCATGGGATCACCACTCCTCAAATCCGTGTTCATCAAACAGGATGTTATCGATCTTTTCTTCCATCTGCAGCACAGCCGCTTCTCTTAAACACGGGAGCATAACAGGAGTAAACACGGCACTGAAAGGCAAAGAATACTGCTTGCCCTTGAAATAAAACACTGTGGAAACAGAATTCGCTCCGCAGAGCCAACGACCTGCCACATTAAACTTTTCGCAGAAAAATTGTTGCTGTTGAATGATTGACGGATGTACCTTGTTTGCAGAGAGCAAGGGTGCTCCGACCAATTGATCTGCTACCAGTAATTCCGGAATCGTGCAGCCAAGAACCGTTGACAAGCGCATAAGAATATCTCCGTTGGCAGACATCAGTTTTTTGTGGCCCTGCTCATAATCCTGCAGAGTGCGATAATTTATGCCGCACATATTCGCTAATTCACTCTGGGACATGTTTCTGCTTTTTCGGATTTCTTTTAAACCCATTAAGCTCACCTCCTTATTCCTATTATACGCTATATTGCGTATAATAGTCAAGGGCTTTTGTGACAAAATATCAGGTTCATATCGGTTTATCGCTCCCGGAAGTATTCGTCGATAAAAGCCATTCGGCGCATCTGCTTGACGGAGAAGGGACAGCGTTCTTCACAATGGCCGCACTGCAGGCAAGCATCTGCCTGTACGGACAGCTTGGTATAATGATTGGCGGCGATGTCATCTCCTGCCTGTGCCAAATCGTAATACTTATTCACAAGGCCGATGTCGATCTCTGCCGGACAAGGCTGGCAGTGGTTACAATACACGCAGGTTCCGCTGATGGTATCTGCAGTGAAGCAGGCGATGATGGAATAATCCTTTTCTTTGTCGGTGGCATCCAGGAATTTCAGCACTTGGTCCAGATGCTCCATGGTCTGCACTCCCGGAACTGCCGTGAGAACGCCCGGGCGATCAATGGCATACTGCAAGCATTGGGTATGGGTCAGAGCCTGCCCGAAGGGGGAATGCTCCGCACTCAAAAGCTGCCCTGCAAAGAAGGGCTTCATGACGGAAATGCCGATCCCTTCCTTCGCACACCTACGGAACAGCTCAAAGCGTTCCTTTACAGAGCCAATGCCGTACTCGTCCCCCTTTTCAAAATCATAGGCAGGGTTGATAGAGAACATCATCATGTCAACAAGCCCCGTGTCGATGATCCGATTGGACACGGAAGGCGTATGAGAGGAAAAGCCAATGTGGCGCACGATCCCCTTTACTTTCAGCTCCTTCAGATAGTCCAACACCCCGATCTCTACCAGCTTGTCAAAATCCTCATGGGTATCTACGCAGTGCAGGAAGCCGAAGTCCACATAGTCCGTGCCCAACTGCTCCAATTCCCAGAGGAAGGTCCTTTGGATGGTCTCAAAATCCCGACACCAGCCATATTCGCCCTTCTCATCATATACCGCACCGAAATGGACCTGCAGGAACACCTGCTCCCGTCTGCCTGCAATGGCACGGCCCATAGGCGCATAGGTAGCCCCTGCGGTACACATATCAAAAAAGTTGATGCCATGGTCAATTGCCTTGCGAATAATCGCTTCGATCTCCTCGGGCGGGGTCGTTCCAATGCCGCCCAAGCCCAAACCAATGACGCTGAATGCTTCATGTTCCTTCCCATGGGGAAGCTGTCTGTATTCCATAAGGATTCCTCCCTTTGACATAAGTATTAGATATCATTTCTATTAACACTCAATTGCAATCTTGATTACGCCACCTTGTTTGTTCTCGAAGAGCTTATAGGCTTCATCAATTTTTGCAGGGGGATAGGTATGCGTGATCAGCGGCTGTGTATCAAGCTTACCTTCGGAGATCAGCTTCAAGGTTTCCTCACAGTCGCAGCCATCCACGCCGCCGGTTTTGAAGGTGAGATTCTTGCCGTACATCTGAGGCAGAGGCAAGGTCTGTGGCTGATCGTAAAGAGCTACCACCGTGACTACCGCATTGGGACGGGCGCATTTCCACGCAAGCTCGAAGGTAGAATCTGCCCCTGCTACTTCAAGGACAACATCCGCACCGCCGTGGTCGCTGTTTTGCACTACGAAATCAAGGCACCGCTCCGGCATAACCGTCAGCACTTCGGGATAGTGGTCATTGACAAATTTGATGCGACTTTCGTCTTTCTCACACACAATAATGCGCTTAGGCTTTTTGAGCATCACGCACAAAAGGGTACAGATTCCCGCAGGACCTGCACCGATAATCAAAACCGTATCCTCCGGGCTGATCTCGGAAATCTTCGCCGCCCAATAGCCCGTAGCCAAAACATCTCCCACAAGCAAGGCTTGTCTGTCCGTCACATTGTCCGGAATCTTATTCAGGCCCTGATCCGCAAAGGGCACGCGGACATACTCCGCCTGCCCACCGTCAATGCGACAGCCCAAGGCCCAACCGCCGTTTTTGTCGGTGCAGTTGTTCACAAAGCCCTTCTTGCAGAAGAAACACTCTCCGCAGAAGGTTTCCACATTCACCGTCACTCTATCGCCTGGCTTCACATGAGTCACAGCCGAGCCGATATCTTCCACGATGCCGACCATCTCGTGTCCCACCGTGATCCCGGGAACCGCACGAGGCACAGAGCCGTGCTTAATGTGCAGATCACTGGAGCAAATACTCGCCAATGTGACTTTCACAATGGCATCTCTCTCGTGCATTATCACAGGCTTCGGCTTCTCTATAAAACCAAATTGCCCTTTTGATAAGTATGTATAGGTTTTCATGACTCCCTCCAAACATCTCTGCTTTCAAAAAGGTTTTATTTACTATGCCGATAGACATTCTTGCTTTGGAGCTTTTTCATACGCGAAGATATTGCACCGGGAGTTCGCTTTAGGACGTTGGCTATTTGGTAAATGTTATATCCGGACCGATGCAGTGATATCATTTTTGCTTCTTCTGTCTTCGTCCATGGCTCACCGCCACAAGGGTATCTTATTTTGTTTTTTGCTCGTTTTATCTCGGATTTCTCCTTTTTCTCTTCCTTTAAGCGAAACAAAAATTGTTCGGTAGACTCTATGGTGCAATGATCGAGTACTTCCAGCAGTGCATCCTGCACAACCTCGTTGGCGCAAGAGTCATTTTTAGATAAAGGTAACCCTGTTAACGGGTGAATACCCTTGCTGAGAGTTTCAACCATAGTTCGTGCCAAGAACGGATCCATAGCTTTTCCTCCGTCAATCTTCAACAGTTGTAAATTCAGAATTCTAACCTTTTATAGTATTGCTCTAATTTCTCGTTGCAGATGGTCTCAATCTGCGCTTTTTCTTCCGCTGTCAGGTGCTTCCACACTGCTTCATCTACACGGACGACGCCGAGAGTTTTGGTGTGCTTCAGCATTTGCATATCCTCGAAGCGTTTGAAGGGATTGGCTAAAATGTTTCGCTCTGCTTCCTTATTGGTGTAGCCGCCTTTGGCGAAGATGCTGTTTTTCTTCTCTACAGGAAGTCCTGCTGCACGGCGCGCTTCGTAGAAGGATTTGAAGTAGGAAACGATATCATCCAACTTAATTTGGCCTTTTTCGTCTGCATACAGCAGGATCGCTTTGATTAGTACAGGCTTATAGGAATAGCTCATGTCCATCTGTCGGATCATTTCCATGAACAAATCCTTATGGTTGGAATCATCGATCAAGCGCCATCCGTATTGCTCCGCATAGCTCTGCAAGGATTCCTCCTTGAAATATTTGAAGCTACGGTGCTCACTCATAGGAACGACTAAATCCGGAACCAGTTTTCCTTCCCTTACATAGCGTTCAATGGTTTCTGTTTGTACATCCACACGGCGAACAAACTCCATTTGGGAGATCATGCCCGATGCTTCCTCCTGCCAGTTGAAGATATCTACCAACTCGTAATCCGTAGCATCAACAGGCCAGTCGATTAGCACATCCGGTTTTTCGCCCTTGGCATACAGGTCTGCTTCTGCTGCCCTTTGTGCACCGGGTGCAACTGCTAACTGTCCGGGACGATAATCCTTCAGACGGAACAAGCGGTGTAGGGATTGGGGCATGTTGTACTGGCTGGCATTGTCCACAAAATCAAATACCATCAGACTTTCCTTTCCCTCATACAGGCGCATGCCCCTGCCCAATTGCTGGGTGTACAGCACCTTGGACATGGTAGGCCGTGCCATAAAGAGAACCTCTGTTTCCGGGCAGTCCCAACCTTCATTCAAAAGATCACAGGCACACAGGACTTGGATCTCTTGGCTTACAAACTTATCTTGAAATTCCTTTCGCTCAGAGGGTTTCATGCCGCCGGAAACTGCAGCAGCAGGAATCCCTTCTGCCAAAAACAATCCTGCAATCTGCTCTGCATGCTTGACTGATGCACAGAACACAACGGTTCTCTTGTTTCTGACATATTTGAGCCAAGTATCCACAATCAGCCGATTGCGTTCGGGAACATAGATTTTGCTTTCCAAATCCCGAATATTATATTGCACGCTGTTAAAGCGTACTTTTGTTAAGTCAATGTTGGTGTGAATTCGAATACAGCGGATCGGCACAAGCTCTCCGATTTCTACCGCTGTCCGGATATCCAGCTTATGAGCCGTGTTCTTAAAGATATCCAGAATCACCTTGTTATCATCGGTTCTTTCCGGCGTAGCAGTCAAGCCTAATGTAAACGCAGGCTTGAAATAGGACAGCACCTTTTGGTATGTATCGGCAGAAGCATGGTGTGCCTCGTCAACGATCAAATAATCGAAGTCGCTGTCCTTAAATCGGTCTAAATGCAGAGCTACGCTCTGAATACTTCCGCAGACCACATGAGCATTGGGCTGCTTGATCCCTTCCATATACTTTCCCACTGTAACGGAAGGCCAAAGCTTTCGGAATGTTTCTGTAGCCTGATTCACCAGCTCTTGGGTATGTGCAAGGAACAAAGTCCGACCCCCGCAGCTCTTCGCATCCATGACCGCCGTGACCGTTTTCCCTGTTCCGGTGGCATGGTACAAAAGTGCAATGGTTTCACTGTTGTCACGCATTTCCTGCAATGACCGTAAGGCCTCCGCCTGATGCTTCTTGAGGGACAGGTTTCCACCATCCAAGGCTTTGCCTTTCTGTTGGGGAAGGTAGTCTTCTATCTCTCTAAATTGAGGGTGAGAGCCGAGAAAGATCCTAAGCTCGTCCTTCACTGCCTCAGGCTGAAGCTGCATCTGGCGAACCGCCCAGCGGAACACATCCCAGCCTAAATGCACCATGCTATTCTGTTTCAGCAGGTCATCATAGAACTTGTTCGTTGAAACAACGCTCTTATTATGGGAAGCCTCATCATCGATTTCTATGGCCACCCGACGAGGTCCATTCTCCAGAACGAAATCCGCATACCGGCTATTCTGATAAATGTCGTAAAAATGATATTGAGAATAGAGATACCCCGCCTTCTCCGCACCGAAAGCCTCGCTGAACAGATCAATAAACAGATCCTCCGCAACGCTCCCCGATGCCGCACGATAGCTCTGCATAGAATTCAACTCCTTTAAGAATCGTTTGACGACTAGACTTCATTCCGGTTCCGGCGTAGTCACCGCTTTCAGCAGAATGCGTTTTTCAAATCCCCCTCGCTCCTCAGCCTTCTTTTGGCGAACACGCTCCAACTGCTCAACCGTATACCCTCTTGCCTTAGCCGCAGCATAAATAACCTCCAGAAGGTCTGCCAACTCTTCAATATTCTGATCCTTGTGATATTCCGCAAGCTCCTCATCCACCTTGGCGTCCAGCATTTTCAGATAATCTTCTTCAGAAAGGACTTCCGTCTCACAACTCTTCCCGGATGCCTCAATGATTTCTGGGATATTATCTCTTACAAGTTTGTTGTATAACTCAATCATATAATCCTTTACCCCCCATCTTATCAATGGATGCAACTGCCTTCCGAACTTCCGGAATCTCTGAAAGCTCACCATTAGGCTAATTGTTGATGACTTGTTCATACAGTCTGCAGTGTAACATATCGTGTTCCCTTTTCATGGCTATTTTCTTAGATTGATTTTAGCACATGTTTCCGTAGCTATGTCTGGCAACAATCGAGCATCGCTGATATATAAAAGTTCGGAATTCACTCCACTATTAGCGATACCATAAGTCAAGTCGAACTGCCAAGCTTGCAATCCGCTATAGATCTGTTGTATTTCTTTTGCGTTATCATATGTCACCATCCAAGGACACTCCAACTCAACAATTAAGTCGTGGATTTCTTGATGATCTTTTGTTTCGAAAAAATTCTTGTAAAGATACTTTCCTTTTTTATAATACGGTGGATCGAAGTATACAAATGCACAATCAACATACCTAGGAATGTACGTTTGTATAAAAGAACGCACGTCATGATTATACAAATGAATTTGTTTTTTATAACTCGCTATTTTCCTAACTCTATTTATTAAATCCCCTCTGTTGTATCTTGCATCAATTAAATATTTTCCAGTTTGCTGGTAACCTCCAATTGGACCTGCGTTTAGTATTCCGGAACGATTTGTTCTATTTAAATAAAATGCCGCAAACCCAAGTTCAAGTGAATACTTCTTGCTCTGCATAACATAAATATCTTTTTGACGACGCCATTCTTCAACTGTTAATGGGGTATTATCGATCAATTGAATAAACTCATTTGTTTGCGTCAATATGGCTCGCCATATTGAATAAATTGCTTTATCATAGTCATTAATCACAATTTCTTCTACGATGCCATTGTACAGCAAAGAAAGAGCCAGTCCTGCGCCACCCGCAAAAGGCTCAATATAAACGGGATGCTGAACCCCAGAATTATTTATTATTGCAGAAACAAAAGGATACAATTTTCCCTTGCCGCCTGGATACCGTAAAGGAGAATAGTTCTTCAATTTTATTTCTTCTTTTTTTACTTTAGACATACTAAAGTCCTCCAATTATTCATCCTCTCGGTATCCGAGCGAACAATGGTGTTAGTTATTTTTAAACATCATAAATGCATTTGGCAACCAGTCCGATAAGTCATATGGATTGAAGTATATATGACCTACTTCATTGACAGGTTTTTTCATTAGTGCCGGGACAACCTCAAATTTAGGTAGGTTCGTTGGATCTACTGCAGCGTCTTCCTGAATAAGTTTTTTCAAAGGTTGCAAATACGCAATTTGCTCATCCTCTGTGTATTTAGATGGCAATTCATTGTCTTCTGCGTAATCCAATAACTGAAGTCCTAAAAGGCGATCAAACAAAGAATGGTTGCGCTGATTATAAAAGTTATCAAGGCAATTCTTACATGTTCTTGAACATTCACAATCGCTTAAAATATGTCGAGCTCTGTCAAGTACCTTATCAAGTATAGCCCCGATCATTGATGAGTATCCAGCCCCGCTTGTAAGATTATCATAGAAGAACATTTCAATATGAGAATCTCCGCTAGAATTCATTTTGGGGCGCCAGCCACCACTAATTTCGTTATAGTCTATTCCCAATTCGAGAGATGCTGCTTTTTTAATGGCTTCGTGTAAAGTCGTTACAGCAGATCGCAGAATAGATCGTTCTTCCGCGGTTCTCATGCCGACAAGCTTATGCGAGTTATATGAAATGTCTATCATGAACATATCCGTCAAAAACTCATACCCGAGCAAGACATTTGTTTCCACAGTTCCATCGTGTCTACATAATGGTCTATTATCGTGATACGGCTGAGATAGTGCGAAATTACCTGTGCTGTTATCAGGAGCAACTTCGGCACCACCACATTTTCTGCAGATGTTAAATCCGTTCTTTTTCTTTCCCATATTGACCGTAAGGACTTTTTTATCCGAAAGTTCAATAAAGCGAATATTGCTGGTTTTATATAAGATGAATCTGTCCGAACTATCTGGTACATACGAATAGTAGGGTGCTTCTGTATATGTGAACTCTTCATCTTCATCTTCGTGGCGAACAGGATCGCCTTTAACTGGAGCAAATCCCCAAGGTTTTAACATGTTTCTTTTTTCTACAGGAGCATGACAATAAGGACACAATCCATTATCAGAGTCTTCAGATTTCTCCCCAAACCAATTGCACTCAGTACACATATAAATCCTTGAGTAATAATCTTTGCTATTGAAATAATATTCAGCTTGATTGGCTTCGTATCCCTTGGGTCTGGGGTTTGAGTATATACCGCCACTCCGATAAATCTTTTTGTCAATAGTTACAAATCTTCCCGGTGCATATTCGCTTAGAGCCACTGCAATATCGCGTTCAGGAGAATACTCAATATCGCGAGGGGCATTCTTGCCTCGATCAGATTCTTTTTCGACAAAAAAACGAACAACATTTTTGGGGAATGAATACGAAGGAATAAAACCTTCGCTGTAAAAAACATCAAACGCAGGCGTTTCATAATCACCGGAAACATATTCGTTCCTTCTGCCTTCAGAAAGCACCTTATCTCTAATATTCTCAAACATACGTATAGTTTCATCGGTTGGGAAAGAAAGAGCCTTTGCAAATTCAATAAAGTTTTCTCCGAATGTTTCACAAAACGTTACTATTCCGATATCGATAATGCTATCGTATCTGGTTTTCATGTCCGATTGAGACATAAAGGTATTCAAGGCCATCATATTGACATGACGTTGACGTATTTTAGGATTGTCCCTATCGATCCAAGGCTTTCTAGGAGCACCAGAAATCATGTCTTCAGGATGGGCAAAATAATAACCGTCATGAACTCCACCGGAGGCATATGTAACAATTGTTGATATTCCCGCATTTTTACGTCCTGCACGACCTGCTCTTTGTTGATAGTTTTCCCGCATGGGCGGAATATTTCGGAGTCCTACGGCGGTAAGCGAACCTATGTCTATACCAACTTCCATTGTAGTGGTACAACTTAACACATCGATAGAGTCTTCTCCGTGTTCTCCAGCGTTTATATCTTGAAAACGCATTTCGTATTTTTCAGTTCTGCTCCAAGTGTCACTTCGTGTTTCTTTATGAGAAAGTTGCGCTGTATGCTCTTCCGTATCAATAGTATGAATGGAATTCACTTTATTAAGAGCGTTCAGCACGGGAATTCGCCAAAAGTCAAAGCGTGAAAGATCTCTTGATGTTATCTCAGTAAGTGTATTCGAGTTAAAGCAAGCGCCACACCAATCCCCAATCTTATAAGGCGACAGTTTGCCACACTGCATACATCTGTGCCACACAAAATGCTCATCGGTTAGCTCAATTTTTACTGCAGATAATTTGATATAATAGCGATTCTTATCAGATGATGCAAAAAACACGTCCCGAATTTTTGTCGTAAGAGCGGTAATCTGTTTATCAGAAAGATGTAGCACCTCTTTTGCTCGTGTAATAAATCGCTTATCAAAAGCTTTATCAAAGTCATATCCCAACCCGAACTCATTCGCTTTGCTTCTACCTGGTAGGTCCTTTCGAATATCATCCGGAATTACTTCTCCCAGTGCCGCACTATCATCCATAACATCCCAAAAAAGAAGGACCAGTAATTGATACATGACATCACGATTTATAGTAATGTCATTATCATACTCTAAATCATCCAGTAAAGTATCGACTAACAATGATTCAATGGGAGCTAAATAACCTAATCCAATATCCTTAAATGAACGCGGGCTTTCCGTAAAGAATGTAAGTAATTGTTCATAGTACTCATCCGGAAGAATAGAATACTCATGCGCTACATCTGCAAAGTTTATGGCTCGCCCTCTTCTTTCTGCACGTTTCTTTTTATCGTAATACTTGCGCAGATCATCGGCAAACTTATCTTTGCTTGCTCCACTAAAGAATGAAAGGCTATTTTGTAGACACACATCCATAAAAGCAGGGTATAATTCAAGCAGAGAGTGTTCCTTTCCGTCCGCTTTTAAAAGTAATGAGGCAAGCATAACGGCTTGTCTAAATGCATCCGCATCAGAAGACTTAGACAGATCACGTGCCAATTTTGCTGCATTTTGACGAGAATCAGAGAACAGAAGAACTTTTTTCCCTTGATTAATGAGATCTTCAGTTTTAGACGGCTGCATTTCAAACTGGGCTTTCGTTAAGTTGTAAAATGGAATATTTCCTTTCGTAGAAAAGTCCGATGGCTTTTTAAGGTGCATTGGTTTTTTACACTTAGGACATACACTAAAATTATAGGAATCATTTTTAATATCAAAAACATCAGTATAGATAACCGTTAACAGGGAGGGATCATCTTTTCTATTCAGATAAAGTTTCCCAGTATATGGGTCTAAAGAACCAATCTTATCTTTTGCACCCTTTTGATATCCGTCGGGCACCACAAACAACAACATTTCCTTAAGAGAATGGACATCCCCATTGACTCCCCGGCTTTGAAATACATACCAATATGGGAGCCCTTCAGAATTACTAGGCTGAACAAATACTTTCAGATATAATGCACCGCATTTGATGTGGTTAACCAATTCATAGACCCGTCCACCACAATCACATTTTTCTTTTGATATTGAGATAACCTTCCCTAAAGGAAGCTTTTCAGATTGAGAATAATGTGCATGAAAACAGTGTGGATTTGAACAAGCATATAATCCTTGCAATCCACGCAAAAACATATGTAATCTTACCGGAAAAAGGATGTTACCATCCTTCGAAGCCAGAGACACTACAGAAAGTAACGCATCAAGTGCATCTGATCCGTTTATATTGTCTCCAAATAATTCCCGACGAATGCTGCTGTACGATTTTGCTCCATCTCTACAAAGTAAATTGAGCTTTACAAATGCTTCATACTTAGGCAAGTTATCATATAACCACTCCTGTGCCTGAACAAAATTGATACTATCTGAGAGTTCAATATTAAAAACATGCTTAGCGAATCTAACAATTTTCGCCTTAATCTCTCTTTCATTTTGAGTTTGTTCAGATCCAACTAAGGCTAAAGCATTGACATTAGTTGTTATTAATATGTCGTCATCAGTTTTCTCTTTGCTGCCGGTTAATAACGTGTATTCACACTTTCCCTTGCCCGTGATGCCACTAAAGAATGCATCGATAGAATTCATATCATCGAGAGGCATACTAGCAGTTGTAAGAATAAATTGAACCTTATCAAGCCCGATATTCAAACGGGAAAACAATCTTTCAAGGAGTAGAGCAATCTCTCCACCAGCAGATCCTCTATACATATGCGCTTCATCAAGCACAATAAGAAGTTTGTTATCTGAAGCTTCATGTAACCATTCTTTTGTGCTGTCCCAAATATTAGACTCTCTTTGGCGCATAAGCATATATTCGAGCATGGAATAGTTGGTAATAAGAATGTCAGGGGGACAATTTTGCATTTCGAAACGTGTAATTAATTCAGGGTCATACGGAGACGGATTATGGATATTCTTTTCTAAATTTTCAATAAATATACTTAGTCCATCCTCCCCGTTTCTTGCAGGATATTTATTTATTGACTTTAAGCCAGCAATATTAAGCTCTTGACGATGCTTTTCATCTGCATCCGCATCCAAAGAAACTAAGTAACTATCTCTGTATGTATTTGCTAATTCTCGGCTATTTGAAAGTTTTGCATCTCCAGCATAGGGAGTTCTTCCCGTATACATTCCAAAATGAGGGATACGTGTAGCATGCGAATCTTCAAGAAAAGAAGACTTAAATTTCTCTGCCCCGAGTATTCTTCTAAATCTACCCAATTGATCTGAAACCAAGGCGTTCATAGGGTAAATAATCAGCGTTCTGACCCCATTTTTCTGGAATGATTCCGGACGGACTATTGCTTCATCAATAAGTTTAGATATTATTGGCCAAATAAAGCACTCTGTTTTACCTGAACCCGTACCAGTAGAAACGAACAAATCTTTTCCTGAAAGGTATTCTTCCAGTGCTAAAACCTGATGCTCAAAGGGGTCGGCAAACACACCTAGTTTATTCTCAATCAACTTCTTTAAGAAACGCTTTATATGTTCTGGAATACGCCCGGATTCTACTATTCCGTTTTTAGCCTTTTTATAAGAAGCGGAAGTTTCAATATACGGTTCTCTGGAAATGTTAGTACTATAAGAACACTGTTCACCTAAAATATCATCAACATATGTAAGCAAAGTTTCACTATTCGCCAAATAATCCGATTTAATATAATTTGACAAACGGTTTCGTATTTCCTCATAGTATTGTTGAACGCCGTTTCCTTGCATGATTAGCCTCCTATTACTTCAATACCAAGATTTTCAAACATTTCTTTAGTAAAGTCCAAATATTCTTTCTTCATAATAAACTCGCGTTTATTACAGTACACCTGGTACGGCCACGAATAGAGTAATATCAGGTAGTATTCTCTATTCGGAAGATGTCCTCCTATAGACACTTTGGAGTACTGTTTATCCACGCTTTGTATTTTTGCTTTCAGAGGAAATCCATAGTGTTTCTTCAAGGCATAATAAAGCCTTCGATATTCAAAGCCCGTCAAGCCATCTGTGTCTATATTGGGAACATCGTCGTAGTACAATACTTCTCCCTCATAATATAGCACCCTATAATATGCACCATTGGACAAATTACGAGCAATGCTTTTGTCTGTAGTCATAATGTTTGTCCAAGAAGAAGAAGGTGCAGTATTAGTTTTGGGGTTGAAATACTGCAATTCATCTTTGTCAATATCTCTCGGCGCAAACAAAGTAATGTCAAACGTTGATGATATATAGTTTTCACAGTTCAACGAGTCACGAAGTAGAGCTTCTTTCCATGGAATTACATACTGTACATCATCTGAAAAAACGCCAAGTCCCTCAATGTTCGTCTTCTCACTCAATCCATGAAGCAACTGTTTTGAACCAATTTGAAGCCCCCTCTGATATTTTGCTAGGTTATTGCGGTTTGACAGATCTGTAACCAAAAAACCCATTTCTTCATAAACACGACGGATAAATACTGATATTGGCATTTGATCTTCCTGAACTAACATTTCCTTTACTTCCGGAAATAGAGATATGAATTTTTCTGTTAAGTTGTTCAGTAGAATAGATTGTCCGTGCTTTGATACACCGAACCTGGCACGAGCAGATTCCAAACACCACCGTCCAAGTGCAGAATAAAGAATCCTATATACATATGAGATACTTGATTCGCTATCATAAGGGGTTATTCCCATGTCTGAAGCCATTGCTTTAATCAATTCATTCATGACATAAACCACTCCTCAAATATCTCTTTATAAGGACTTCTTCCGATGTATCTTTGTAGAGATTCTGAAATGTTAAACGCATTCTTTCCCAATACTTCATCTACATAAGGAATCAAGTTAAATGCCAACATTGCACAGGCACTTGTATCATTGCATATAAACTCGGAAATCTTTTCAGATAACAATCTAGAATACCCGAGTTCCATCGCTATTGAAATAATGATGTCTTGGTGTCTATTCTTTGCAGGAAGCTCATATTGCAAAACTTCTCTTTCTTCTAGAATAGACGGATCTTCATCTGGCTTTAAAGTTTTAATAAAGCTAGAGACATGGGACAAGTTAACATAGCAACTATAAGCCAAAAATTCTCTGGGCAAATAAAGCAACGTTTTTTCATATACAACTGATAGAATAATTATTTTTGACTTGAACCTCTCTAATATTGTGAGCAAAACCGTTTCATTATAGTTGCCCAAAAAGTTATCCAATACAACAATTCTCCCACTATGCTTTATTGCAGAGTACAGTTTTCCTTCATCATAATTTGCTGAAAAGGATATTGTATTTATCGGTGCATTGCCAATCAATGTATTGGAAATACATTTTGCGAGAGACTCAACACTAATTTTATTGCAAATAATAGGCTTCCCTTGAAATAGGATATTCGACATATATGCGGTTAGCAACCTATTAACCGGCAAAATAGAATTGCGCACACCTAGGCTTTCGAGGTTATACGAAAAAAATTCTTCAAACTCGCCCATATCTACCGGCGCGAGAGGGAATGATACTTGCGTCAGCAAAGCTTCCTGTTCTTTTTCTTCTTTAATTCTTGCTCTAATCTTAATTTCAAGTTCATCTCTTTCTTGTTGAAGGTCACTCAAATTATCGTTAAGTGACGCTACTTGCTTTTCCAGACTGGCAATTTGTATTAGGGCCGACTCTTTCTCTTTTGATACTTGCTCAAATTTGCTTAGTGATTCCTGATACTGCTTTTGTATCACTTTAAGTTCATTCAGTTTTATAGTCAGATTTGCCAACTGTTTGTTGAGCTTGTCCAATAGTTCTTCGTTTTTTGCTGATTCCCTTTTACTATCGTTGAGTTTGTTTTTGAGTTCAATTGATGATGCTTTCAACTCGCGTTGTTTTATTTCGATACCTTTTAGCAGAGAAATCATACCCGATATTATTTCCAATTGATCAGCAGGGCAATCTCTACCAATCAATTTGAAATACGCTGATACATTGTCTGAGAAAAATGACTGATATAGGGCGTGAATATTCGCAACAATCTCTGTTTCGCCGTTTTCTTGATAATCTTGGACTACAGCTAGGATCCCTTTTAACCAGTTGTTTACTATTTTCTCAACAAAAGACGATATATAGCCACGTTCTCTATAAGTTACGAGTAGTTCTATCGATCTTTTGTTCGATACAGAAATAGCCCTATGACCAGGGTACAACTTATTAAACTCTTTTGGATTCTTTTGAAAATAACCGACAATAAACCTATGTGGAATAACAGAACATATTTTTCTATACTCTTCTGCAGATAACTGCGATAAGCTATTCATGCTCTCCCTCCTCGATTATTGTTTGGACGGCTTTATTGATAAATCCTTTTTCCTTGCTGTTGTGAAGATACTCCGCAATCTCTTCTGTTTGATATTCTTCTAATTTCTTTTCATACGGAATCATTACCCAGTAATACGACAAGGCATTGCGTATTTTTTCTATTAACGATAACTCCTCAGCTTTAGGCATTGTAATTACGCTGGATATATAATTACCGTGGCATTCAACAACAGATGAAACATTCGTTAGAAACACTGTTTGTCCAGCAATCAATTTTTCAACACCTCTTAAAGAGAAATGGAAAAAAGTTCCCTTTTTAGGAACGACAAATTTTGTAGCTGTTGAATATTGGACATTAGGTAACACGCTTTCTGATGGAAAAGCAGTTTTTACAATGGATATTTCTGCATTTTTCTTGCGTATCCTCGCTTTACCTTCAATATCAATTCTCGTGATAAAGTTATCGACCTTGTGTATAAAATCAGCAGGGGCATTTGTATTTCCAAACGCTTGCAAGGCAAAGGAAGAATAAACAAACACAGTATTTGAAGATACATAAAGAGTTTCTTCGCTTTCATATGCAGGTGGCCATAAAAGCACCAATTCCTCTGAAAAGCTCAGATTATATCCCCATGAACACAGCAAAGCGTCTAACTGGGTGGTCTTGCTTGCGAATGTTGCAACTAAAGCCCAAACAGTATGATTATTCATTGTCTTGAATTGCATTAATTCATCTATTATAACACCCGGCATTTTCTTAAGTCGTATTTGAGCAATGTTTTGTCCAGGCCAAGCAATGAAATACTTTACATTTGTATATAAGGATTTACTTTTTATGTATTTTGCAGTAAAATCGACCCCTTCACCTTGAATCTTAAAAAATGTTGGTCCAGTACTCCCAAATAAATTGTATTCACTCTTTATATTATTGTGGGTATTTGAAATATAGTAAGATGCCGCATATGTTTCAAGCACGTATTTTTCAAGAACATCACCATAAAAGTTTGCATGATTTATCTCTTTTGAAAAAAACGGTTTTTCATTGCGAGATGTTCTTACTTCAATGAAATCGCCAGAATTCTCGTATGTGGTGATTTCATCATCACTAAATCTTAAACCAATGTAAAACGCCTTGTGGGTATTTTGGTAATAAAACTCAACTCTCTCTTGTTTTTGATTTCTGGATAAAGGCGAAGAAATCATCCCATACTGTCCAAGATACAACTCGCATGCTTTATCATTGTTACCACTTCTATGCCGAAAGTGAGTCGCTTTATAAACACTATCTTGTGCAGCCAAAAAAACTTCTTCTCCACAGCAAATACACTCATATCTAAATGCTTCGTTGTCGCCATTAGCAGCTGCAGCATTTGCAGAAACAACTGTCTGTAGTAAAGCATCATAAGCTTTTAACATACTATCTTCTCCTTGCACCCGATATTTCAAGAAAAAAATCAAAACCTACTCTTCTGACACAGCCTCCATAATATCATCCATCGTACATTCGAGGGCAGTATAGATCTTCACGAGGACTTCAGTGGTAACATGTCTGCCCTTTACCATTTTGATGACGGAGGCGGAGATAGTATCAGCTTTTGCACAAAGGTCGTTCTTTTTCATATCTCTGTCAATTAGCAGCTTCCGGAGTTTTTGTAATTGACTGTCATAGTGTTTCCGCCACAAAAACAAAATGTGCTCTGTTGGTTGGCAGAGCACAGAAGTGGTTTAGCGCGATGCCAAGCTTAACAGCGCTCAGCAGCGTTGTGTATCATTATATCACAGGTTTCGACGGCGTGCAACAAAAAATCCTGCATCAGCATGGTTTGTTTGTGCTAAATTTGCACTACATTTATCATGGATTACAGCGCCCGCAGGGAGTGTAGCCTTGGGCTATGATTTCTTCTCGATTGAGGGTCGCATCTTGTCGATTTTTATCTGCCATCTGTTTTACGCTGGAGCAGTGGGGGTAGTGGAATTTCTTTGTGTTTGTATTTAGGACATAGCTTGTTTTAGAGGTGGAGGAAGAAGTGATCGAGTATATGTTTTCTTCGGGTTGATCGGCTGTTGGGGTGGTTGGATTTGCTGCGGATGGTGCGGTGTTGAAGGTATCGGCGTGGGCGTTGCGTTCTGTGGTGAAGGCGAGGGTTTCGCCGTTACTGGTGCAAATGATGTGGCCTTGGAGGTCGGTGCGGAAGAGGGTGACTTCGGCATCTCGCAGGCGGCTTAGGGTTTGCTCAGTGGGGTGTCCGTAGGAATTGTTTTTGCCTACGGAAATTACGGCGTATTCCGGGGCGATTTCTCGGAGCCAGCGGTAGGAGGTGGAGGTGTCACTTCCGTGGTGACCGACTTTTAGCAGGGTGCTTTTGAGATTTGTTCCGGTGTTGAGGATGTCCTGCTCGGAGTCGATTTCTGCATCGCCTGTAAATAAGAAGCTTGTATCGCCATATTGGATCCTCAGGACAATGGACATATTATTGATGTCGGAGTAATTCTCAACCGGTCCAAGGATGGAAACGGTAGAGCTGCCCAACGAGAAGGTATCTCCCACAGCGGGGATTTCGATTTCTTTATTTTGCTTCTCAAGATAGTGTTTGAAGTTGTCGAAGGTCTTTGAATCGTAGGAATCTATGGAGCAGTACACGGTGCCCACTGTGGCACAGTTCAATGCACCGGACAGGCCGCCTACATGATCCTCGTGAGGGTGGGTGCAGATGATATATTCCAAGTGGTTTAACCCGTGGCTTTTCAGATAGGAATAGATCAGGCTGGAATCTTCTGCATTGCCGCCATCGATTAGCATTGCCTCATCGTCACACAGAACCAGTGCGGCATCTGCTTGTCCTACATCTAAGAAGTGAATCTCGAAGGACGACGGAAGAACAGTTGAATCTGCGGTTGTAGCTGCTGTTGTTTGCTCATGATTGCTAAACGACTGTTCTTCGGAGGTATCAACGGTGCTTATAGCGGTATCCGCCGATCCATACTCATATTTACAGGAAGTTAGAATTAGTAGGCAAAGTATCGGCACAAACACTTTCATTAAGAGCTTCATACTGCTTCCTCCTCATTTCCATTTAGATCTATTTCTACAGTATCTCAAATATTTCATGCAGAAATTGTCGAAACAGACAAGGTCATAAAATACTAAAAACATCATTCTTAATCTAACAATATTTATAGTATATCTCCCAAATCAAACAATATCAATAGTCTGTGGATTAAAAGCTACAATATTCATAGACTATATTTATACCGCAAAAGGAGACGATACTATGAGTGATATTGCCAGAGTTGTTGGACAACGAATTCGAAACTATAGGCTCGCACAAGGGCTCAGTCAAGAAAAGCTTGCCGAGCTTTCGGGATGTCATCCCACATATATCGGTCAATTAGAGCGTGGTGAAAAGAATGCCACATTAGAAAGCATTGAAAAGGTTGCTACCGCATTAGATGTGTCCCTTTCAGAACTCTTCCAGAAAATCGGTGCGCCATCCTCTACCGAAAGGAACATTCCTTTGGAATGCTATGAGCTTTTGGCGTCCAAGACTCCGGCAGAGCAGGAGCAGCTTTATCGCATTCTGTTAGAAATGGACAAATACAAAGGCAAGGCATAATAAAAGGCCATCGTACAAAAGAGGCACTTGGTCGCTTCTGTACGATGGCTTTTCGTTTTGTAAATTTTATTTTTCGGACTCTTTTCTCCAGCGGTCGTGTTTGGCGATGTAGTCGATTACTTCCGGGATGGTCATTTTGCGGTCGCGGAATTGGACATGGGCTTTGGCATAGTTACCGGTGGCGAAGTTGATCTTGGTGGTGCTTTCGTGGTATAGGGTGATTCGGCTTTGGTGATAGTCGAAGCACCAATCCGAAAGTTCTGTTGTAATGATCACAGACTGGTGGAGAAAGCGGCAGGAGAAGCCTTCTTCTTCACAGAGTACCATGATTTCTTCTCCTTAGTGTAAAATAAAAATTGGCAAAACGTAAAAATTTCGGCGAATATAAAAAAAGAGGAAGAACCGGAGTTCCCCCTCTTGCCACTCTATGATATATTGTAAATGACCAAATAAACAAGAATCGTGGTGGCAAGAATGAA
>JAZSAO010000076.1:0-3740 GCA_045601945.1 Faecousia sp.
TAACGGTAGCCCAACAGATAAAAGAAATCGAGGAACAGGTCGTATTTGCAAATCAGGGAGTTCTCTGCGACCTACAAGGAACGAAGGCATCTGCACCCTCTATTTCTGTGGTATTTTCGCAAGAAAAATCCGGTGTTCAAGGATTTTCTCTCGGAGATGCTAAGCTGATGGGGCTGAATCACAGCCTGTCTTCCGCTAAATACGACCTAATTATTGGCGTTACAGAGGAAGAAAATGGGCAGACTCTGACCCTTAGTTACGGATCGGAAATTTTTAAGCGAGAAACAGCTCAGAGTATTTTAGATACCTACTGTGAAGTTTTGCGGGATCTATCCAAGCCCCATAAGGAGCAAGATCTATGCTCTGACCTTTCTGCTTTGACACGGGAACAGAGAGAACGCATTCTGTCTTTGGCAGGAACAACGCCGGAAGAGATCACCGGGAATACGGTTCTCCACGCTATCTGTGGGCAGAGGGAAGTAAAGCCCCATAAAATTGCTCTGGTCTACGGAACGAAGCACATGACCTATCAGGAACTGATCTGCAGAGCAGAGACCTATGCCGTGACACTTTCGGACAGAGGCTTGCAGAGGGGAGATCTGGTTGCTATCTTTATGGATGACGGCATGGAAAGCATCTGCGCCCTCTTGGGTGCCATGATGGCAGGGCTTGCCTACCTTCCCTTAGATCCCCATACGCCGGAAAAACGACTGGAAACCATTCTGGAAAGTAGCCGGTGTAAGCTTGTTCTTACAGATCATAGGCTTTCCGCGAAAATTTCCGGATGCCCTGTTTTTGTGGGGGATGCGTTGCCTGCTGTATCTGAGCCTTTTGCCATCAGAGCAGACTTGACGGATACAGCATACGTGATCTATACCTCCGGTTCTACCGGCGTGCCTAAGGGAGTAGCGGTTTCCCATAGAGCGCTGAAAAATTTGGTGCAGTGGCATCTTGGACAGTTTGAACTGACTGCCGGGGATGCGACCACTCGCTTTGCCGGCTTCGGCTTTGATGCCTCTGTGTGGGAAATATTCCCCACATTGACCGTCGGAGGGAGTATCCACGTGATTGCGCAGGATCTCCGTCTGGATCTAAAAGCATTGGCCCATTATTACGAAACAAATGGGGTTACGGTTAGCTTCTTGCCTACACCGATTTGTGAGGAATTTATGAAACTCCCCTGTAAGAGTCTGCGGATCGTCTTAACCGGGGGAGACAAGCTGAATCATTATGAATCCAACAATGCCTATACCCTCTATAATAATTACGGCCCCACGGAGAATACAGTGGTTGCGACCTGTTATGAGGTCAAGAATCCTTGCGACAATATTCCCATTGGGAAACCCATTAGAAATGTACAGGCTTTCGTGTTGGATCAGAACGGTCAGCCGGTTCCCCCTTATGGCAGAGGGGAACTGTATTTAGGCGGAAACAGCCTTGCCCAAGGGTATTATCTGGATCCGGAGCAAACGAAAGAACGGTTCCCGGAAACAGCCTTTGGCAGACTCTATCGCACAGGAGATCTGGTTCGTTGGAATCCCCAAGGAGAACTGGAATTCCTTGGGAGACAGGATGATCAGATCAAGATAAACGGAAACCGGATCGAACTGGGGGAGATCGAAGGGGCTCTGTTCCGGATCCCCGGCGTTCAGGGTGCGGCGGCTACAGTCGTTCGCGGAGAAAAGGGTTCTTGGATCTTAGCCTACTATACAGGATCGTGTCTTATGGGAGAAGAGGAAATGAAGAAACTCTTAATGGCTTCCCTCCCAAGTTACATGATCCCACGAAGGATCCTTCCCATAGAAGCCATCCCTCTTACCATAAACGGCAAGATAGATCGTAAGGCACTGCCGATCCTTTCTGCTTGGGAAGAAAAGAGAGAAAAGCTTTCTTTCAATCCTACGGAAAAGACGATCTTGGATATTTGGCAGGGACTTTTAGGCGTAGAGAATATTGGATTATCGGATAATTTCATGGAGATCGGAGGCAACTCCATCTTAGTGGTAAAGATGCAAGATGCCCTTGAAAAATCCTATCCCGGCTGTGTGAGTATTTCCGATATTTTTGCAATGCCAACGATTGCAATGCTGGCAGAGCATATTGACAGGCAGCAAAGGGGCGGAGATGCCATAACCCTAAAGGCTATGCCGCTCAAGGCTTCGCTGCCTCGCGGTAAGGTGTCGGGCGACCGAGGGTGGGAGATTTTCACAGATCGTGGAATCCTCCATCGGAAGCTACGGGGGCTTTTAGAGCAAGATGAAAAGACGCTCCGTAATCTTCTCCGCACAGTCTATTGTGGGACCCTTGCCCTGCTGACGCCGAAACAGGAAATGGATCTGTATTGTTGTGAGGACAGTGTTTACACCGCACTTACAGTACCACTGTCTCAAAATCTTGGAACCTTGTTGTCGGATGTTACCGAGGCTTACGAAAGGGCAGAAAAATATATTGCCCCCAAAGTGATCCGAGAACAGCGGACAGACGGATTGATTTGTTCCTATGGATTCTGCAGTGGAACAGAAAACGAATTATCCCGAAATGCAGAACTGTATTGGAACTGCGACCTAACTCAAGAGGAATTCAGAATCAAGGCAGAGTGTCAAAAACTCTCTGACAGAATTCTAAAATCTTTGCTTGAACGTTTCTTGGGACTCCTTAAGGGAGTTCTGGGAGTATCATAATCTGCGGATCTGTCCGCAGATGAGACTTTAGCGACAAAGGAGGCATGCTGTATGGATATTCAGAAACAGACAGCAACAGAAACAGAGCGGACAACCTTAGACAGAGAAGAAAATAAGATCTGCTGTGGCGAACCGGGAAAGGGACGGTCTTCCGCACCCTGTGAATCCAAAGAGCAAGGCACAGATCCGCAACAGAAGAATCTGCAGGAAGGGAGACAGTTTTGGACTTCTTCCTTTGCAGAAGAGGTTACCGCTTTAGATTTGCCTCTGGACTACCCCCGTGGAGATCACAGTACGATCTCTCGGGGAAAAGTCAGCTATGAAATGGAACCGAAACTCGGTGAGGCTGCTTCAAAGATCTGCCACCGTTATGATGTGACGGAGCATACCGTTTTCCTTTCGGCTGTTATGGTGCTTTTAGCCAAGTACGGCAGACAAGAGGATGTGACTGTTGGTACGGTCTTAGCCGGTAGCCTCCTCCCGATCCGCGGAAAGATCGGTTCGGATCAGACCTGCGGAGAAGTTCTGGAACAGCTTCGGGATTTCAGCCGAAAAGCCTTTGCATATGGACAATCTTTTGGGGATATTTCAGAGGATCTTTCGATAAAAGGGTCTTCCGTAAGTAAGGCTCTCTTTGACGTCATATTCTTATATCATAGTGGTGAGGGAGAAGAAGATTGTAGGGAATATCTGTCCATAGATCACGATCCCTCGGTCTTAACCTTCCGCATAAATAAAGGAGCCTGCGCCTGTAACCTGACACTGGAATATGCCCAAAATCTGTTCGCAGAAGCAACTGCACAGCGGATCATGGAGCACTATGAGGTTCTCCTTTCCGCTATGCTTTGCGAAACAGAAAAAAGAATCGGAGACTACTGCCTCCTGACCTCACAGGAGGCAGAGCTGATCCGAGAAATGAATCATACCACCGTAGAATTCGGTGGAGAGAAAACCATTGTGGGAGAGTTCCGCCAACAGGTTCGCCTTCACTCCGACAGGATTGCCCTTCGTTTCGGAGAGGAAACCTTAACTTATCAAGAACTGGAATGTCGCGCCAAT
>JAZSAO010000077.1:0-3544 GCA_045601945.1 Faecousia sp.
CGTCCTGAGCCAGGATCAAACTCTCTATGATATGGTATCTTAATCTGCTCTCGCAGAATTAAAATCGACATCCATAAGTTCGCTCTTAGCTATACTCAAGAATTTTCGTTGGCTATTCTCGCAAATGTCTCAATTGACATCATCAAGAACAACTTGTTTTTATAATCAAAATTGTTCAAGATGTTTGTTCATGTTTCTCGTTGTTTAATTTTCAAGGTACATCGCTGCATCGCAGCCTATTCAAAGTCTTTTCCGAGGTTCATCAAGCAAGCTCTCCGCTCGGCGACGACTCATACATTATATCACAAGAAGTTCGCTTTGTCAAGTACTTTTTTAACTTTTTTCAAAAGTTTTTCCGTTCTCGGTTGCTCACCTCAAGTGCTCCGATATTCTAACAGATATCCTCCCATTTGTCAAGCATTTTTTTGAAATTTTTTGACTTTTTTTCATCTTTTTTTCTTTGCACTATGAGTTGTGTTATTATCGGCACAATACCCCAACATACAGTTGTGCCCAAAGCTAATAGCTTGCGATCTACTCTTCCGGACAGGATCACTCCCCCACCGGATAGCAGTAAAATTATTTTTAGCGGAAAGTTCTTTTTTATTTCCCACATCTCATCCCATATGATCTCATTGACCCGAAACAACACCCCGACTAAACAAAATCCACCCATTGTTATTGCCGAAGCGACAAATGGCTCCAGCCGTTCCATCGTCCCTAATACATTTACAGACATAGATGCAATATAGAAATTCGGCGCATTCATTCCTGTTGTTATAATTGCAGCACCCAAAGCCATGACTGCCGCTCCCAATGCCCATACAAATTTTTGTCTCTTCTTTTCCCCTCTATACATATATATAAATAGTATTGGGAATAAGCTGTAGGCAATGGCCGTTAGTTCTTTCCCCGACTCCACGGCTCTTTTAGTCATATCTACATTGGGTAACGCAAATATATATAGGGTTCCATAGATACCTACAATGAAAAACATCAGCACCGCACCAACTACCGTCAGTACCTTTCTTTTTACGCTATACGCAGCAAGTAGCAGCAGCAACAACCCCGGTAATGGAGTATCCACCATATGCACCGATGACAGTTCCCTTGCCATTATACTCAGCATAAGGATATTCCACAGAAACAAAGGGACTGACAGTGCCTTTGCGGTTCCGGTGGTCTTGACTGTCCTTATAGACTTTCCAAAAGTCACAATCAACAGGTTTCCCATCGTTACCGGTAGGACGATCTTCCAACCCATTTGTGGTATAAACATACTATAAACGATGGTAACGGCACACAGCCCCAAAGCCCCAAGCTGTTTGTCTTTCCTATTTTCCATTTTCAAGGCTCTCCTTTCCCGTCAGATCTGAGATCTTTAGATCACTCCCATGCTGGCTGTAATATTCATACAATTCATTCGGATTTTTCAATTCATTGAGAAAGAACACCTCTGCAGCCGGACGAAGCACTCCGCTTTCCGCTGCTTCCACAGCCAAGTCCATGTCGGAAAACACCGCCTGCTCCGCAGTATCGAAGAACACCTCTCCCGATGCATTTCTACGAAGATCTTCTACAGCTTCTTTCCACGAATAGCCATATCCCTCTCCGGCCTCACTGAGAATATGGATCCGATCTCCCTCTTTCTGTGCCTGTACGCAACGTATGGGAAGCAGCTTTTCAGTATCGTATTTCCGGAAAGGCAATCCCCATATGCAGATCAGCATCACTGCGGTTAGGATCCAACCTTTCATTTTTTCTCGCTCCTTAGTCTTTGTCGCAAGATCCCTTTTAAAGAAACCTTAGCAAATGGGGCTAAATACGGTTCACCGAAGCTTTCCAAGCCCGCCAAGTGTATCAGCAAGCATAACGCCCCCATTGTCACACCATACAATCCGGCTAAAGCAGCCAAAACTGCCAATGCAGTTCGCCATAGCCGTAAAGCATCCGCCAGTCCCCTCCCGGGTACCGTAAATCCGCAGATCCCTGCCACCGCCACCACGATCAAGGCCGTAGGAGAAATGATTTTTGCCTCTACAGCCGCCGATCCTACCACCAGTCCCCCGATAATAGACAGACTCTGTCCCACAGATTGGGGTAAACTGACACTTGCCTCCTGCAGCAGTTCAAAAGCAATCAGCAAACCCAAAACTTCAAATATGGTAGGGAAGGGAACTTGTTGTTTCGCTTCGATCACCGATTGCAGTAAGCCCGTAGGTAACATAGCCGGATGGAACACCGTCATAGCTACATAAATTGCCGGCAAGAACAATCCCACCAGAAGTGCAATCCAGCGTAGGATCCGCATCCAGGAGGCAGACACAAAGTCCTTTCCCCGATCCTCTGCGCTCGTGAGAAAAAATCCTATATCCACAGGAAGCAAATATCCCAAAGGCAATCCGTCTACCAATAGGCCAATCTTCCCATCCAGCAATGCTTGCGCGAATCTGTCTGTTCGCTCCGTATATTGAATCAAAGGAAAAGCTGTCTTGCGAGAACCGGTTATCAATTCTTCCACTGCCGCCGGGGTGATCAAGCCGTCTACCTGGATTTGAGACAATCGTTCTTTCATCCGACGGATCAGGCTCGGCGCCGTCACTCCGTCTACATAAGCAACAGACACGTTGGTTTTGCTTCCCGTTCCCACAGTTGTTTCATAAAAATGCAGGGCAGCCGATCGCAAGTGTCTGCGAATCAAGCTTGTGTTACTTCGGGATGTTTCTGTAAAGGCATCCTTCGGTCCTTTTACCGTATTTTCCACTTCCGGAGCAGAGGGGGAACGTTTTTCCGGTGTTTTGTCCTCAAAAGCTAACGCCCTATTTCCAAAGACCACCACGCAAAAACCATTTAACAAATACCCCAGCAATCCGTCCAAATCCGCACAAGGCACAGCAACAGCGTTGTATATCGTTCGATGGAGAGCCCTCTCATACAGATCCTCCATGGTACCTCCTACCGTATCCTGCATAAGAGGCTTTATAACAAATTCCGAAATATCCCCTCCGGATACCAGCCCATCTATACTATATATAAATAGGATATTTGCCCCCACCTTCACAATTCTCCGGTTTAGATCTCCACTGTCTCCAAAAATCTCGCATATGGTTTCGTCGGAAATCATCCCTCTATATGTTCCGTCCGGTAAACGCTGAAATCCCATCTCATCACCCCGAAATATTTTTTCACTCTGTAGAAAATTTATTCCGAATTCTTGACGAATTTTCATAGCTATGGTAAAATAGGCAGAAAGTATCCACATTTTAGCATTTAAAGGATGAAATTCTTATGGAAACCCTATTCAGTATCACCGCTCCCCCTCCGCAGACCATGGCAGATACCATGACTCTACTGCAAAAAGCTGCTGAGGGACATAGTATAAATTTACAAATCGACTACGATCGAATGCTTAAAGATTTCCGCTGTCTTTGGATGATCGTACGGGCAAAGGTGCATCTGAATCATTTCCCCAAAAAGGAGATCCGTATTGATACGTGGTTGCGAAAACCTTCTTCTGTGGCGAGTATCCGCGACTATGCTATTT
>JAZSAO010000078.1:0-6213 GCA_045601945.1 Faecousia sp.
CGGTACTGTGCCATAGTCCCCCGGTTTTTTTCCTTGATGCAGAAAGAAGGTTTTCCCATGAAAGCAAAGTTATTTTCCCTTTTCTTGTGCCTGTGTCTGGTGCTTTCGGCTTGCTCAGGCGGAAGCGATCCTACAGTGCCCACAGAGACTGCCGGCACAGAAGCATCCACCGTCCCTGCTACCCAGGCTCTTGTGATAGACGAAGCAGAACAGTTTTCCAATCGGGATCGGGACACAGACACCGCAGGCAGTACCCTGATCCTGCTCGACACCATATCTGCAAGCCCCTCTGACAAGGGCGTTTCCGCCAGTGACTCCACCTTGACCATCCATTCCCATGGCAAATACCGTCTGACAGGAGAGCTTATAGGAAACATTGTGGTAGATGTGGCAAAAACCGATCACGTCCACCTGATTTTAGACAATGCCCATATTACCGCCACGGACAATGCCGCCCTGTATGTCAAGCAGGCGGAAAAGGTGGTAGTGACTTTAGAAGGTGAAAACAGCCTCCAAACCGTGGGTGCTTTCCCGGAAACCGATGAGAACATCGACGGAGCCGTTTTCGCAAAGGATGATCTCAGCTTTAACGGCAGTGGATCCGTGGAGATCACTTCTCCCGATCATGGAATCGTGTGTAAAGACGATCTGGCTTTTGTAGGCGGTACGTACACCGTAAAAGCAGGCCGCCACGGTCTCAGTGCAAAGGACAGCATCCGCATTGAAGACGGCACTTTCACCGTAGAGACCGGGAAGGACTGTCTCAACAGCGAGAACGAGGACGACCCTGCCGCTTCTTATATTTATATTGCCGGGGGTAGCTTTGCTTTGACATCCGGGGGAGACGGCATCAGCTGTGACTCCCTGTTGCAGATCCGAGACGGCAGCTTTACGATCCTGTCCGGCGGTGGCTACTCCAATGGAGAAGCCCACTATGAAGTTCCTCCCGGTTGGGGCGGCACTTCCGACAGCACTGCCACAGAGGAAACCGTCAGCACTAAGGGGCTGAAGGCCGGAGGCTCTGTAGTGATCTATGGCGGTACCTTCCAAATCGATTCTGCCGATGACAGCATCCACAGTAACAGCAATGTGGAGGTCTACGGCGGTAACTTCCTGCTCCAAAGCGGTGACGACGGCATCCACGGGGAGGAACAGCTCCTTGTCCACGAGGGCGAGATCACCGTTGCCACCAGCTACGAGGGCTTGGAGGCTCACCGCATAGATATTAACGGTGGTAACATCAACGTTGTTGCCTCCGATGACGGACTCAATGCCTCAGGGGGCAGTGACAGCAGCACAGGCAGACAGGATATGTTTGCCGTAGATCCCGATGCCTATATTTCTATTGCCGGAGGACATTTAGTCATCGATGCCGGTGGAGATGGCGTTGACTCTAACGGAGCCCTGTTCGTTTCCGGGGGAGAAACCTATGTTTCCGGTCCCACTAACGGTGGTAACGGCACTCTGGACTACACAGGGGAAGGAAAGATTACCGGGGGTATTTTTGCAGCTGCAGGTACGGCAGATATGGCCATGGGCTTCGGCGCAAGCTCTACTCAGGGAGCCATTCTTGCTTCCTACAGCACTCAGCCTGCCGGAAGCCCCGTCACCCTTACAGATACCGAAGGACAAGAGCTTTTCACTTGGGAAACCACTAAAACAAGCGGATCTATCGTTCTAAGCTGTCCCGGCATTGTCCAAGGTCAAACCTACACCCTCACTGTAGGAGAGATCTCCCAGGAAATCACCATGACCGCCATCACTTACGGCTCCGGCGGCATGGGTGGTCCCGGTGGTATGGGCGGTCACGGCAGTATGGGTGGCACACCTCCCGATGGTATGGGCGGTCACGGCGGCGGCAGACCCGATGGTGCAGGGGGAACCCCTCCCGACGGTATGGTCGGAACCCCTCCCGACGGCACACCCCCGGAAGGAACACCTCCTGAGGGCACTCCCCCGGAAGGTACACCTCCCGAAGGCATGGGTGGAAATCCTCCTGACGGGAGCGAAGCCCCTTCCAACGGTGGATAAACAAGCGATTCAAAAAACGGACTGTCCCGACCATGATGTCGAGACAGTCCGTTCTGATTTACGGAACACAGGACAGAGAACCGTCCTCAAGAAGGGAGTTCTTATTGAAATATCCTTAAACTTGTGATATACTTTAAATGATTTTTTAAAAATCGGAAGTGAGGTTTTCATATGTTCAAACGAGTAATGGCAATGCTTTTGTCCATAGCAATGTTTCTTTCTCTGATGTCTGCTGTTCACGCAGAAGCGGGAGAACCGGTATCTGTAGCAGAAGCAGTAAGTGGGAACAACGAAAGCATCCGGCTTTTGGCCGACGCTTACAGTGAGGGCAACGGGAGTTTTATCCTTCACACAGGCAGCCGTTTCTACCTGGTTTCGGCCTCCGAGCCGAGTGTAGAAACCAAGGAGCTGGCACAGTTCATCAGCCGTCAATTTGCGCTGGAAGCACTGCCCTCCCCACAGACACTTTCTATTGTCTACGGCGAAGAAAAGTACGCCGAAGCCGGCGACATTCTCCTAAAGCTCGACTTTGCCGAAGCAGGAGGAGTGGCTGAAAGCTATAAGATCACCGTTGATGCCAATAACATCTGCATCGTCGGTGCAGACAGCCGTGGTCTGATGTATGGTGCATTCATGGTCATTAAGTATATGCGGGCAAACGGCTCTGCTACAATGGCAGGCTGCACCATTCAGGACTCTCCCGACACCATCGAGCGTGCCGCCATGCTCGACTGTGGTCGTAAGTACTTTACCCCCGAATGGATCAAGAACTATATCCGCCAGCTTGCTTTCATGGGCTACAACACCTTTGAGATCCACTTTGCAGAGGATCAGGGAATCCGTTTGGACATTTGGGACGAGGCATATTTCACCAGTGCAAACGGCAATGACTTCTCGCCCCTCGTCGGTGGTTGGGCCGCCTCTTGGCTGGTGGATAAGTACGAAACCTACGCAGACGAGGACAAGTACCTGACCGCCGCCGAGATGATCGAAATTCTCGAGGTTGCAAAGCAGTATCAGATCGACATTATTCCATCCTTTGATACTCCCATGCACTGCCAGTATCTGCGTTATAAATGGCGTGCCTATATCATGGGTGACAACGAGAAGGGCCTGTACTGCCCCACAGTTAACAAAAACTTCTCCTTCAACTTTAACGGCATCAAGTATTCCAAAAACGGCAAGACCAATCTCAGCACAGGCAAGACCACTTCTTACAGCGGCTATGACTGCTGGGAGTACATCCAGTCCAAGGATAACAGCGGAAACCGTGGTGCTACTAAGACCATCGATGTGACCAACCCTGTTTCCCGTCATCTCCTTGAGGCAATTCTGACTGATTACGCCGATTTCTTCAAGCAGTACGGTTGCACCGAGTTCAACATCTGCGGTGACGAAGTCGCATTCTACACCTATGACGGCTGGCAGGGCTACGCCCGTGATGTGTTGGCAACGAAGTACAACAGCTCCACCCTCGCATCTAAGGGCTCGAAGTACGATACCTTCATTGACTATATCAACGAAATCACCGACCTGCTACAGGCAAGGGGCTATACTGTCCGTATGTACAGTGACTTTGCCGAGCGTAACGGTACAAGCTACTATACCCAGAATCTTTCTTTTGACGATGATCTTGAGATCATGTACTGGTGGCTGCCCGGGGATAATTCCGACGTACAGCCTGTTTCGACCTTTGTGAACAAGGGCTACAAGATCTACAACTGCGTCCAAAACTACACCTACTATGTTCTTGCGACCAACACTGCAGGGGCAGATGCAAGAGACCCGGAAACCGTTTCCTGGTCCTGGCAGTATGCCTCCGCAGACCGTATCTACAACTACTGGAATCCCACCGTCTTCACCCACCCCACAAAAGACCACTCTGCCGTCCTTGTGGATGCTGACCGCATTTCCGGCGGTTATTTCCTGATTTGGTGTGACTACGGTGCTTACAATACCGAAACCCAAATGTGGGTCGGTATTGATTCGACGGGCAAGTACAACATGATCGAAAGAATGTGGTCAAACATCACTAAGATGTGGAATCACCGTATTAATAGCACATTGAGCTATGAGAGCTTTGCCGCCCTTGCAGATACAATGGGCTACTATCCCGGCTACACCGATTGTACCAAGACTGTCGTTCTCCCCGAGGCAAAGAGTGTCAAGCCGGCACACACCTATGTCAGCGAAGTCACCTCTGCTCCAAGCTGTACCGAGGCAGGTGTCATGACCTACACCTGCTCCACCTGCGGAGAAAGCTATACCGAATCCATCCCGGCAACGGGTCACCTGCACACCGAGCTTAGAAATGCCGTGACCGCCTCCTGCACAGAATCCGGCTACACCGGCGATACCTACTGTACAGACTGTGGCGCACTGCTCACCTCCGGCGAAGTCATTCCCTCCTCCCACAGCTATGAGGAAGTCTCCCGCACTGAGCCGACCTGCACCGCAGAGGGTAGGGTCTTCTACACCTGTACGCTGTGCGGCACTGCGACTACCCAAGGGATCCCGGCAACCGGACATCTGCACACCGAGCTGCGTTATCAGGTAGAGGCTACACCCGGAGCGAATGGTTACACCGGAGATACGGTTTGCACAGATTGCGGTGCAGTTGTCGAAGTAGGTACCGTCCTGCCTGCACTGCCTGTCGTGGATAAAATCTCCGGTATTTGGATGTGGGCAAGTACGCTCACAAGCAGCTCCGATCCCCAAAAGCTGATAGAAAGCTACGCCAAGGCCGGCATTACCGACATCTATTTCTTGGTCAAGGGAACAAACGGCAAGCTTGCCTGGAATTCCAAAGTCACCAACGCTACCATGCAGACAAACACAACCGGACTCGATACCTGCATCCAATACGCAAAGCCCTTGGGCATTCGTGTCCACGCTTGGTTAACGGTGAATCAGGACGATGCCTATGTCAGCAAAACAGGCATTGCCGATACAGGGGATATGCTCTTTGACTTCAATGATTGGTACAGTGACACCGCAATCAACTTCGGCAGTCAGGCCTATATGGATTATATGGCGGCTCTTGTTGACGAGCTGATTACAAACTACGACATTGATGGTGTTCATCTGGATTCTACCGGCTACAAACTCCTATACCGTGACTGGGGTCTTTATACGCGCAGAGCTCTGCTCAACGACTACGGTCTGACCCTTGCACAGTACAACGCCGTAACCGCCGCCATGTGTAAGGATCAGGGCTTCACCTACTCAACTGCCTCCGGCGGTAACTATCAGTACAGTGGCAAAACAACCGCAACCCCCGGCTATTTTGCCGACTGCCTGACGGGTGTACAGGGATCTTCCAATGCGCAGATCGGTGCCCGGGCCGTATATCGTTACCGTACCGACAAGGTAACAAACTTTATAAAGTATCTGGGAGAAACGGTGGCAGACCGTGTGACATTCTCCTGCGCACTGCAACCCGAGATACCGGGAAATAAAGGACTTTGCTGTGTCTACGGTCAGGATCCTGCATTGATTGCACCCTATGTTGATTATGCCGTCATTATGACCTACGCACCGGAATATGGTGAGGACGCTTCCTGGCCTGCCATTCAGGCAGAGCTTTTTGTGGAAGAAGGCTGCAATGTTGTCGTTGGCATTCAGGCATACGACGCACCGGATGTTCACGCCGACAATATTACCGATGCATCAGAAATCAACGCAGAGATCAATGCAGTCATGGAAATGGCCGGAAGCATCGATCGCAACCCCTCCTATGGCACCAACATCCTGGGTCACGCCTATTTCCGTGCTCCCAATTTAGCCTTGGCAAAGTCCATCTATCGTCAGGATAGTGGCACCGTAGAGGTCTATGTCAACAACCTCACCTCTATGGATATTACAAAAATGGTCTTTACCCTCAAGGGTGGCTTGCAAATGGATCCCACCCGAGGAACAAACGGTATTTTGTCCTCTACGAATTTCCTCGTATCGGAAAGCACTGCAAGCTCCCTCACTTCAACGACGACATTGGGCTATTTGGAGGAATGTAGCTTTATCCTTGCTGTCACGGGGAGCTATGATGCCGATTTAGGTGCCATCGATCTGGTTACTTACAACAACACAAACGAAACAAAGGCACATTGTATCAGCACGGCAGTTATGCACATTCACACCTACAGCCCACAGGTCACCACCCCGGCAGGCTGTACCACAGATGGG